>NZ_JBQYEY010000025.1:0-50288 GCF_052656005.1 Nesterenkonia sp. K-15-9-6 | reverse complement strand
GGATAAGACTGCCCGGAACTTCCACGCTGGGCTCTGCCTCGCAGCGACTCTGCAATGGGTTTAGCAACACGCCCTAGCGCGGAGGCTGGCCGCCGAACGCGAATTCAATGGTCAGTGCATATGAAAGGTCCAGCACACCACGGTGATGGGAACCGAGGGGCCGCTTGGCCTGCGTTGCCTCTATGAGTGCTGAATCGCATCGCGACGCGACTTCGTGTCCCATGAAGTCCCGCACTTCAGGGGAAGAAACTGCTCGCTCGGCTTCGCTGAGCCAGGTTTCATATGCGTTGGAGGTCTCTAGGCGAAGCCGCGATGCAAGGAGATCACCGTGGGTGGAGTCGCCAAAGATGCGTCCGGGTGCTGCATCCGTCAATTCTGCACGCGTGACAGATTCCCGCTCTTGTTGGGTTGGTGCCTTGTCAGCCCTGTCGTAGGGAAGGTCTTTGAGGCCCGGGGCTAGAGACTCCATGATGTCGAAATAGAGCTGACGCGCATTCACTCCCTGAGGGCCATCCGTCAGGCTGTCGGTCATCGCGCTATTGAGAGGTGTGAACATCGCCCGACGGTGCGGGTTGTGCCCGAAGTGAAATCGGTTCCTGAATTCACGGTAGTGCAGAATCATGGGTGGTGTATGTGGCCGGTGCTTAGAGAGGTTCCGCATGTCGGCCCGCGCAGTCTCCAGCCACCCTGTGTAGTCTTCTGCTGATAGGCGGCGCTTGTACCGCTTGATTCTGTCGGAGATGCTTGAGTCCTTGAAATGTGGCCTAAAGTTTCCTCCTCCCGCCCCATGCGCCTGGAACTGGGAAGGCGCAGACTTGCGATTATTGAGATACAGAGGGAGATAGACTCCCATCGAGTTGGTCTTCCAGTGTTCTAGGGTCCCGGCCTCGTCCGTGACAGATTGACCTGGGATGCGGGGGCCGTTGAGCTCTAGGCCATAATGTTCCGCAATGGTTGATGCGGCTCGCAGATCTTCTGTTTTGTCTGGCGATGAAGCCAGGCGGAATCGTGCCTGCTCGGTGCTGAACTCGCCAGTGGATAGGAGGAGTGCTAGAACTGTCCGAGAATCAAGCCCTCCGCTGAGGTCTGCCGCAATTGAGATTTTCGGGTCCCTCAGGAGGGTCATGGCGCGGGCGCGCCACACGGAGAGGTACTCGGACAAATGTGCCTCGTAGGACTCAGCAGCGGATGCGGGGGTCTGATGGAGTTTTGGCCCCCTGTCTGTCAGCGTTATACGCGTGAACGAGGGCAGTAGCCGAATTCCCGAGAAGTAAGTTTCGGACGACGTGAGCTGAGAGGTGAAGGCACCGCGTTCACCGAACGGTCGGAGCAGTTCAGGTCGGGCGGAGAGAATGACTCGGTTCCGGCGCAGGTGAGCGACAAGTTCCGTGAGTGAGGACGAGAGTGCCCAGATATCGCCCGCTTCATAGAAGAAGAGACGAGCAAGGCCTCGTGAATCCGTGCCGACTGTCCATCCATCAACGGATTTGCGAGCAAGTATGTAGCAGCCATCGCTGTCAAAGCCCACATGGCCGTGATCGTCCTGACTATATTCATGTGCCCCGTCCTGGCCGATGATGAGGTCAGATCCTTGCCAGCAGTAACCCTGGAACGTGGAATTGGGAACCGGCTGGAACGAAGAGATCAGGAACATGGGCTTTTCTCCGGGATCGAGAGGTAAGAGTCCCTCTGCGGGTCGTGTCTTTCAGCGTGCTCAGGGCCTGACGTCTGAAGCTGGGACTCAAAGACCACCCTACCCTGTAGAAGTTGCACAGTAGGGGGCGCGTGACGCGCTTCAACCGCGTACGTGTGGTGGGCCTGTCCATGTGTTGCGCAGTTTGGAGCCTGAAGCGCCCCGGGTCTGGTAGAGACCGTGGTCCGTCCTGAGTTCCGAGGAGTTTGGATTTCGTGGATTCTGGTGTCCCGAGCATTGGAGTGCCACATGGGACGAAGAGGATATCCCGCTGAGTTTCGACGTAGAGTCCTGGATCTACTCAACGCGGGGCGGAGCGTCGCGAGCATCGCCCACGACCTGCAGATCAGTGACCAGACGATCTATGCCTGGCGCCGACAAGACCGGATCGACCGTGGCGAGATCCCCGGGCTGAGCACTGCGGAGAGCGCTGAGCTACGTGCGGCGAGAAAGCGGATCGCTGAACTGGAGCTGCAGCTGGCCGTAACGACGAAGGCGGTGGAGGTGCTAAAAGCCGAGACCAGCCCAAAAGGCGACGCGCGGCAGTCGAGCTGATCGCCGCGCATGAACTGCCAGTCCAGGTTGCCTGTCGAGTTCTCGGAGTGGCGGAATCTAGCTACTACGCCCAACGCCGCCGAGCCCCTTCCGAGAGAGCGATCCGTCACGAGTGGCTCACCGGTGTCATCGCTGAGGTCCATGCCGCGTCTCACGGGCGCTACGGGGTGCGACGAGTCCACGCTGAGTTCACTATGGGGCGTGGCATCCCGGTCGGTCACCAGCAGATAGAGCTCCTGATGCGCCGGGCCGGACTCAGAGGTTTGACGGGGCGGCGCAAGTGGCGACGGATCCTGCCCGATCAGATCGCCACCGATCTGGTCCAACGCGGGTTCACACGCCAGGAGCCAAACCGGTTGTGGGTCACCGATCTCACCGAGCATCGCACGCGCGAAGGAAAGCTCTTCTGCTGCGTCGTCCTAGACACGTTCTCCCGTCGAGTCGTGGGCTGGTCGATCGATTCCTCCCCAACTGCGGCACTGGCCACCAACGCTCTAGGCATGGCCATCGATACTCGGCTCGGCGCGAGTCCCGCACAGGGCACCATCATTCACTCGGACCAAGGGGTGCAGTTCGGTTCCTGGGCCTTCACCTCCCGGGCCAAGGCCGCTGGACTGCTTCCTTCCATGGGCTCGGTCGGAGACTGCTACGACAACTCCATGATCGAAGCGTTCTGGTCCAGGATGCAGGTCGAACTTCTGGATACCCGTATCTGGAACACGCGCGTGGAACTGGCCAACGCCATCTTCGAGTATCTCGAGATCTGGCACAACCGCCAGCGCCGACATGGCCGGCTTGGGTGGGTCACGCCGATAGAATATGAACGTAATCGGATCATCACCGCGGCATGAGAACCCAAGAAATGATGACGCCACGGAACTCAGGACGGACCAGAGTCTCTACAGAACCCGGGGCGCTTCACAGTGCGGGTGAAGTCCGCAGCCCGGTAGTTGGTCCCGTTGTCGGTGACCACCCGATCCAGTCGGCTGATCCCGTGAGCGGCGAAGAAGGCCCGGGCCCTGGCGAAGAAGCTGATCGTGGTTGCCGCGGTCTCGTCGTCCAGAGCCTCGGTGTAGGCCAGCCGGGAATACCCATCCACCGCTGAGTGCAGGTAGGTATAGCCGACCCGGGCGCCGGGACCGCGCTTGGCCTTCAGCGCCGCGCCAGTACCACGGCCGTGGGCGAACCAGCCGCCTCCATCGGGGATCCGCCCGAGCTTCTTCACGTCCAAGTGGACCATGTGACCGGGCCAGTAGGCGCGGATCCGCCGCGGTGGACGCCGCTGATCCTCACCATCAGGGGCCAGGTCCCGCAGCCGGGAGATCCCCAACCGATGCAGCCACCGGCCCACGGTGCGCAGCGCGATGACCACCGGGGCATGCCACCGGACCTCGGCATCTTCGGTGTCTTCGCTGTCTTCAGTGTCGTAGCCGCCGGTGACCAGGTGTTGCCAGATCCGTCGGGCTGACCATCTACGGTGCCGGCGCAGGTCCTCGATGCGGGTGACGATCTCTGCCGGGGTCTGCCAGGGACTCTGAGCGGGTCGACAGGTCCGGTCTTGGAGGCCTTCTTCGCCTTCAGCGCGGTAGCGGGCGACCCAGGTGGTCACTGTCGGGCGTGAGACCCGGAACTCCGCGGCGACGTGGGCTTTGGGGATCCCGTCGTTCAGGTGGCGGGTGACCATTCGGAGTCGGCCGGTGGGGGTCAGGGGTGCGTTAGCGTGGGTCATGGACGGGCTCTCTGGTGCGGATGGGTTGTGTAGGAACTTCCATCCTGTGGCGGGGAGCCCGTTCCTCCTCTCATCGACGCACCCGTGATAAGAACCTCATGCCCCACAACAGCTAGGGTGGTGTCGAGGTGCTGTCGGTGCTTCGGGTGAAGTCATCGAAGATTCGTACCCAATGGGCTACGGGTTCGTGCTAGAAGTGAGGAGCACCTGGTGGTTGAGTCTGACTGGCCAGTATCGCGATCGGGGTGCCAGCGCGAACCCGGCGTCGCTTCGATGTGGCGCCTGAGGTGCCAAAGCGGTCGGTAAGGTACGCGATTGGGGGCGGCTCTCGTCCCTGATGGCGTTACGACGACTGCCGTATCCGACCCTCGGAGCTGCGGCCCCACCTTTGCGGGCCACCATGGGCGGCGGCGTCCGGCGGCCATTCGCCCTCGGCCCAGCGAATCGAGACGATAGCCTGGGCGTGAGCGAAGTATGGCCGAGTCGGCGAGCGAGCGATCTCCGACGGGCCTTGAGACCTAAAGAGGGTGGCAAGATTGAACGATTCGGCTCGAACATCCATCTCCGAAGAGAAACGGTGGCCCCGGAAGACTGACGTGGAGCCGTACGGGGAGGGTTTTGAGCATCTTCGCTTCAGCCGCGGATACCTCTTCACAGTTGGCCGACGTGTGCTGCCTTGGAACAGCCACTGGCTGGCCACAAGTTTCGCCGATGGCACGTTCCACTGGGATCCCCGATCTGAACTGGCCGTGGCTCGTGAAGGTGACAAGGAGGTTCTTGTCTGTGGCCACGTACTCCACACTGGGTACTGCACAACCGATATTGCCGAAGTGGCGCGACGTCTCCTTGCGGCCCTGAGTATCGACCGCCGAAGGTTCTTGGACGATCTCGAGGACATGTTTGGTCAGTACGTGGTGCTGGACCGTGACGGTGACACAATTAAGGCCCAGACCGATGGCGCTGGCTCGCGAGCTTTGTTCCACGACGCCCGTGCGCGCCTGTTCGGGTCCCACATCAATTTGGTGGGTATGGCGGCCGGGGCCAGAAGCAGCCGGATCGCGAAGTGGATCGGCGACATCCAATCCTTCGACATGCCCGGACGCGCCACGGAGTACGAGGACATCTGGTTCCTCATGCCCAACACTGAGGTCACGGTCGGCACCGGTCAGATCACCCGTGTGGGCCCCCGACCCTATGACCCGCTGACGGTCGAGCAGGCGGTGGACGCGATACTGCCCCAGCTGGAGATCCAGCGGGACCTGCTCCTGGCGCGGGACCGGCAGATCCTGCTCTCGATGAGCGCCGGGGTGGACACCCGCACCTCGCTGGCCGCATTCTCAGGCCACTATGAGGCATTGAAGACGTTCACCTATTCCAAGGAGAAGCAGAGGGGAAACGCCACCGCGCGTATGTTGTCGCGTGACGGCCAGCTGGCCGAGCGCATCGCCGCACGCTACGAGTTGGACCACACGGTCTTCCACCTCGACGAGGAGGAGTCCGCCCCACCAGCCTTCCGGGACGTGCTGGCCGAGGCCAGTCCGCGGGCCCACATGCGTAAGCTCGCCTGGGTGTACCACCGGAAGCTCTCCCACGACGCCCTCCACCTCCGCTCCCAGGTCAACGGCATCGGCAAGTGGCACTACGGGCATCTCATGCATCACGCGGAGGACCATAACCTCAGCGCCGAGCGGATGGCGACGCTCACCAAGCACGGCCGCGCCCTCCGCAAGGCCAAGAAGCCCCGTTCCGCCTTCCGTCCGGCCATTGAGGCGTTCCAGGAGTACATCGACTCCACCCAGCTGCGCAGCGTGCCCAACGGCTACCTGCTCAGCGACATCTTCCAGTGGGAGCACCGCACCGCCTACTGGGGGCTCGCCCATCTGGTGGAGTCGGACTTCACGTTCGACACCTACAGCCTGTACGGCTCCCGGCGTATGATCCAGCTGATGCTCCAGGTCCCCGAGTCGGTCCGGGCCCAGAAGGGGCTCTTCCGCGCCATCATCGAACGCAGTGAGCCGCAACTGGTCAAGTTCTATGTCAACGGGAAGAAGTGGCGCGCACCGGACCGCAGCATCCCGGTGGCGGAGTTCCAGCGCGGCGAGAAGACCTACAGCCACAAGACGGAGCTCCAGAAGGAGAACGCCTCCCTGAAGAAGCAGCTGGAGCAGGCCCAGGCCGAGCTCGACGAGCTGCGGGCGGCGGGCGGAGCCCAGGACGGCGGCGATGACGACGGCACCGCACAGTGACAACGGCCCCCAGGTCCAGACCGACCGGGAAGGAGAGGCCGCCGAGATTCCGCACCCGCGGCACTTCTCCCCGGAAGTGATGCGCGAGGCAGCAGGCTTCAAACTCTCCAGCTATTCGATCGCCCTGGAGGCGTGGCGGCGGGGACTCACCGTGCGTGCCCTGGATGGAAGCCTGAGACGCTTCCGCGTCTCCGACGGAGAACGGACCGTGCGGTTCGACAAATCACGCCCCTCGCTGACCGCGCGTGAGGCGATCCTCATCGAACAGGACAAGTCCCGGACGAACCGGTGCCTCTCCCGCGCGGGCGTCGCCACGCCCGATTCGGTGACTGTGGATCTCACGGTGGAGACGGACGAGGACGTCGTCGCACGTGCCGAGGCCAAAGGCTACCCGGTGGTGGCGAAGCCCAGCCGCGGCAGCATGGGCCGCGGCGTGTTCACCGGAATCGGCGATGCTGACACGCTGCGTCTGTACCTCGGTGTGCTGCGTGAGGAGCTGCGGGTCGACTCCATGATCCTGGAACGGCACATCCCCGGGGAGGACTACCGGGTGCTGGTGGTGGGAGATCGTGCTGTCGCCGCCTGCTATCGCGTGCCCGCCAACGTCATCGGCGACGGGACACGCACCATCGATGAGCTCATCGACCAGAAGAACCGGCTGCGAGCCGAGAATCCGTACCTCAAGCCCATCATCCGGGATGCGGAGATCGAAGCGCACATCCGCGATGCTGGACACACCCGGACGAGCGTGCTGCCGGAGGGCGACCAGCTCCTGCTGCGCGGCAAGGCCAATGCCAGTGCCGGCGGGGACACCTTCGACGTCACCGACCAGCTGCCGCGCCGTCTGGGGGACCTCGCGGTGCGGGCGGCCCAGGCCGTCCCAGGACTGGCCCTGGCAGGAGTGGACCTGCGGTGGACCCCCGTGGCAGGCGACGACGAGGGCGACGTCGCCGTCATCGAGCTCAACTCGCGCCCGGAGATCGAGCTCAACATGTACCCCTGGGAGGGCACCGGGCGGGACGTGCCACGGGAGATCATCGACGCCGTGTTCCCCGACTCCCAGCCTCCAGGGGCGGCGGACGCGCAGCTCCACTGGCCGTTGCGTCCCGTGCTGGACCTGATCGGCGACGGTGTGGCCTCCGAGGTCGAGATCGCGCCGGTGCCTGCCCACCGTTTCGCCCATCGCCGGCGCTTCCGGCTGACCGGCGGGATCACGGTCACCTCCCGGCAGCGGTCCCGGCTGGTCTACGGGGTGAAGAAGCTCGGTGTCGCAGGCTCCCTGACCGCCCGGACCACGGCCGACGGCGAGACGGAGACCGAGATGATCGTCTGCGGTCCGCGCTGGGCGGTGCGGTCCTTCACCGCGCATGCGGGAAAGGCCCTCGGGGTGGACTGGGGGAGCGGGGAGCCATGGAAGGGTCCGGTCACTCCGGGATTCGACCTGCCGTCCCCGACCCCGTGATGAGGCCGAGGGTCCGGTGCCGCCGGTTCAGCAGTGATGTGGGCCACCAGCGGCTAGGATCGACGGGAAGCCCTGCGGACGTGTCAGTTAAGGAGCTGAGATGGCGCTCGAAGAGTTCGACTTCCCCTCCCACAACGGCCGGGACCGTATCCACGCGTGGATCTACACCCCCGTCGTCCCACCACGCGGAATCGTCCAGGTGATCCACGGCCTCGGTGAGCACTCCCGCCGCTACCTGCGGCTCATCACGCGCCTCCTCGACGAGGGCTTCATCGTCGCCGCAGACGACCACGCCGGCCATGGCAAGACTGCCATGGAGTCCGGGGTGTGGGCCGACACGGGACCGGAAGGCGCCGAAGCCGTGGTCGCCGACGAGGCCGCGCTCCGCAGGACCGTCACGGCCCAGCACCCGGACCTGCCCTACTTCGTCTTCGGCCACAGCTGGGGTTCGATCATCGCCCGCATGCTGACCGCGCGGGACCCTGAGGGGATCTCCGGACTGCTGCTCGGCGGGATCGCCGCCCAGGTGCGTTCGATGGACACCCTGGACCTCGCCGCCGTGGAGGCCGCGATCGCAGACAGCGACGGTTCCCGCCCCGCAGAGGAGTTCCTGCCCGCCCTGTTCGACGGGTTCCTCGCGCGGTACGAGGACGTCCAGGGGCCCACGGACTGGGTGGCGCTGGACCGCCATGTGGTGAGCGACCACGCGCAGGACCCGCTGAACAGATTCGGCGAGCCGCTCTCTCTGCGTTTCCTGCATGACTTCGTCTCGCTGTACCGGGAGTCGAACGACCCCCAGACCCTCTCCAGGATCCCGACCGACGTGCCGGTCCTGATCCTCGCCGGCGATCAGGACCCCGTCACCAACTACGGCGAGGGCGCCTACCATGTGGCCAACGCGCTTGCTGAGTCCGGGAACCGGAAGGTCCGCACCCGCGTCTACAGCGGCTACCGCCACGAGGTGCACAACGAACCGCCCATCCGTGACGACGTCGCGGGCGAGATCCTCTCGTTCCTGGAGACCGCCCTGAGGTGATCAGCCTCCGGCCGGGGCGGGTGCGCCGATCCGCTCCATGGCGTCCAGGATTCTGGCGGTGACTTCGCGTCCGGTCCCGTAGGCGGGCCACTGATTCATCGACAGGTTCGCCCGGGAGTTCAGCTCCGTGATGTAGGCGCCCTCGCCGCTGCGCACATCGGGCACCATGAGGTCCAGGCCGACGGCGTGCAGCCCGGGGATCGCCGCGGCCGTCTCCACCGAGAGCCGCGCCAGGTCCTCATGCAGCTCCTCGGTGACGTCCACATTGATGCCGCCGGTCCCCAGGTAGGGTTCCGCGTTGAGCAGCACCACCTGGCCCTGGGCGGGGCTGTCCTGCTTCTCCAGACCTTGGGCGGCCAGCACCGCATCATCGACCATGAGCTTCTTCGACCGCAGGTAGGCGTGCGAGGAGCGCATGGTGGTCAGCTCCTCGACCAGCCCGGACACGCTGGTGGTCCCATCGCCCACCACATGGGCGGGCACCCGCACGGCGGCGCCGATCAGCTCTCCTTCGACCACGTAGGTGCGCAGGTCGATGCCTTCCACGTGGTCCTCCAGGATCAGGCGGCCGTTGGCGGTCTCCCGGCGTGCTTGGGCCCAGGCGGAGCGCATCTGCTCCTCGGTGGTGATGTTCGTGGTCACCCCGCGGCCGGCGTTGCCGTCCGAGGGTTTGAGCACCAGGGGGCGGAAGTCCACGCTCCTGAGATGCTCGAGCGCGGCCGGCAGCTGCCGGACCGTGAGGAACACCCCCTGGGGGATCGGGGCCCCTGCCTGGTCCAGGGCGACCTTGGTCAGTGTCTTGGACAGGCACACCCGCTCGGCCAGGCCGCCGGTCAGGGAGGGGGCGAAGCGGTTGAGCCCACCCACCAGGGTGCCGTCCCGGAAGAACATAGCGGTCTTGCCGTGCTCAATGACTTCCATGCCGCGGGTTCGGGCGCCGGCCATGATGCCGCCCCGGTGGCCGGGCCACTCGGCGTAGGTGTTCATCTCCCGGTACCGGGGGGCGATGTGCCGCTCGATGAAGCGGCGGTGCGGGGCCAGGTGAGCGATCGTCACAGGGGTCTCCTCATAGCGGCTCCGGGTGTCCTCTCAGCCCTGGAGCGTGGGTCGAAGGTCAGGTCGAAGGTCGGGGTCGACGCAGGGGTCAGTCGTTCTCCACGGCGGTGCGCAGGTCGGTCAGGAACTGGTCGATCTCCGGCCTGGTCCACGGGCCGTCCTCATAGAGGGCCAGGATCTCGGCGATGTGCTCGGCCGCCTCCCGCCACTGCTCGGAGGAGACCAGGCCGAGCTTCTTGAGGTACCAGTTGACCACGTAGCCCTCCAGGCGGGTCCGCCGGTAGTCCTCCAGCAGTCCCTGCTCACGCAGCCAGGCCACGCGGTCCCGCTCCAGAGGCAGGTACTTCGCGAAGTACCGGGGAGAGATGGCATTGACCGCTGACCCGGAGACCTCGCTGTAGTAGGCGTTGACGTCGACGTCCACCGTGCGGATCCGCCGGGCGTGATGCAGCATCTGCTGGGACAGGTAGTTGTCCTGGCCCAGCGCACCCAGCGGCATCTGCAGGTCCAGCGGCTGCAGCCAGGAGGTGCGGATCACCGCCGCATGGATGCGCAGGGAGCGGAATCCCCACCGGGCCAGCGAATCCTTCGGCAGCACCAGGGTGCCGGCGGCGTCGGGAGGCGGGGTGTCGTCAGCGGACTCGCCGAACACCTCCTGGAGCTCCTGGTGATGGTCGATGCGCAGTCTCCGGGTGGACCAGCGCAGCACGTTGCCCATCGCCAGGTCCGCCTCCGGGTGGGCATCGAGCTCCTCCACCAGTCGGGCCAGACCCCCGCAGACCATCTCGTCGTCGGGATCCAGATAGGCCACGTACTCGGTGGCCGTCAGCTGGATGCCCAGGTTCCGCGGTCGGGAGGCCGAGCCGGAGCCCCCCGGCGCGAAGTGATACGCGGTCACGTTCGGGTGCTCCGCTGCCAGCTCGTCCACCGTGGTGGCGGTGACCGCATCGGTGGAGCCGTCGTCGATCAGCAGCACCTGCATCTCGGAGAACAGCGCGGATCGTCGCAGGGAGGCGAAGCCCTTGTGCCGCAGATGGGAGCCGTTGTTGTACACCGGCACGATGACGGTGAGCCGCAGCCCCAGCTGCTCGGCGCGACGCCGGACCTCGACGGCGACGGCCGCCGCGTCGTCGTCACGATCCCGGGGCGCGGCGCTGCGGGCGAGCACCCCGTCAGCGGGCCCGTGCTCGCCATGGTCGATCGCGTAGACGGCGAACTCCCGGCGCGCGGCGCGCAGCCGCTCCCGGTTCGCCAGAAGCGCCGGCTCCGGCCGCCACCAGGCGGTCAGCTCCAGGGGCGCGGCGTCGCCGTCGAGACGTCGATGCGCCCACCGGTCGGCGGACTCCGCCGGGCCCTCGAGCTTCGTGGTCACCGGTGCCGACTGGTAGGCGAAGGCGGCCAGATGGTCGGCCGCATACTCCGGCCCGTAGGCCCGCTCGGGGGAGACCGGAAGCAGCACCTCGACCGTCCCGGCCCGTGCAGGGGCCTGCTCCCAGGTCACCAGCTCCACCGGACCGATGCTCTGCCGGTGCAGCTGGTGGGACAGCTCGGGAGTGATCCGGTCGGCGACGGCCAGCACCCTGGGCTCGGCGGGGCGCGCCGTGCCGGCGTCCACCCCGGCGACGCTGGCCAGATCATGGAGCCGGTCCACCACGTGGTCATGCAGGAACACCGTGCGCAGCCCGGCGGCCTGGATGCGCCGCAGCTCCTCCAGCGGCAGGGTCTCCAGGTGGGCGGCCACATCCTCGGCGGACTGCGCCAGATGCACGTGGGGATAGGCCGAGTTGAGCCCCTGGTTGTACGTGGAGAGCACCGCGGTGCCGCAGGCCTGCAGGGTCAGAGCGGTCGGGGAGCACGCCGTCTGGGAGGCCACGGTGGAGTTCAGGGCGATGGCCGCATCCGCGGCCCGCTGCAGGGCGATCAGCTTCTTCGGCCCCAGCCGGGAGGCAAGATAGGGGGTGAACCCACGCGGGTAAGAGAACCGGTCGTCGCGGGTCGCCGCCTGAGACCGCGGATCGAGCAGCACCAGACGGCGGCCGGCACGGATCACCCCGTCCAACAGGGCGGCGGCATACTCACGGCGCTGGGGGAAGAGCTTCGCATGCCAGGTGCCCGCATAGGTGACCAGCTCGGCCGAGGCCGGACGGGTGCCGAGCGGAGAATGCAGCAGCGGATTCACCGCAGGACGCATCACCTCCACCGTCCTAGCCCGCGGGCAGTCCGCGGCGTAGCGCTCCACCAGCTCCTCGGCGACGGTCAGCACATGGTCGGCCTGCTGGGCGACGTCCACCCAGTCGTCATAGAACCGGGTCTCCTGGGTCCCCCAGAACACCACGGGGATCCCAGCCTCACGGAAGGCCGGCATGATGGCACCGGTGATCCGACGGCGCACATACGTGCCGGGATCGCCAGCGCCCTTCCACGCATCCCGTCGCCCCTCCTGCACGGGGGCCACCAGCAGCAGGTCCGGGCGCTCCTGGATCGCGGCGTCGAGTGCGCCCCGCCAGGCGGTGGGCGCCAGATGGACCAGCTCCGCCGCTCCTTCCAGCGTATGGACCAGGTGCCGCTCGGCGATCAGCGCGATGCGCAGCCCGGTGCGCGGCCGACTGATGCCCTCCTCACCCTCGGGCAGCGCGGCCAGCACCGGCCGCAGCTGCCGCAGCAGCTGGTCCGCGCCCGCCGCCCCGTGGGCGAAAGGGGTCGACCGGTGCGGCCCGGCCAGGTCGGCGTCGAGCAGGTACTCCTCGGCGGTGAGCCGGCCGGCGTGGACCTGGTCCAGCTGAGAGGAGGCGAGCTCCAGCTGACGCAGCCGGGAGGACAGCTCCGCCGTCGGGGTCGCAGGAACGTCCAGGCTCATCGGGCGATCTCCTTCACATGCTCCTCATCCGACTGCAGGAAGCGGCGGATGTCCGGGTCCTGCCAGTCATGGTCGCCATAGAGCGCGGCCAGCTCACGGACGACGGCGGCCGCCTCCTCGCGCTGGTCCGCCGGGACCTGGTCCAGCTTGCCCAGATACCAGGAACGGAAGAACGGCTCTAGGCGGGTGTCCCGGTAGTCCTGCATCAGGCCGGTCTCCTGCAGCCAGGCGGTCCGGTCCTTCTCCAGGATCAGGTACTTGCGGAAATAGCGCGGCGAGACCACGTTCACAATGGAGGTGTCCACCGCACCGTAGTAGGTGTACACCGCCTTGGGCACCGTCAGGATGGCCGTCGAGTAGTAGAGCATCTGCTGGAAGAAGTAGGTGTCCTGGCCGGTGGCGCCGACCGGCTGCGCCAGGCCCAGTGACTGCAGCCAGGAGGTGCGGGCCACCACGGCCTCGATGGAGACCGGCACGAAGCCCAGCTCTCGCAGGGAGGATCGGGTGGGCCGCAGCAGCCCGTCACGCTCCTCGATGTGGCGCTCCATGTGGCTCACATAGTGCATGTGCTTGCGGCCGCTGCGCCACCGGATCATGTCCCCGACCGCGAACTCCGCCTCCGGCTGCTCCTCGAGCGCCTCCATGAGCACCGAGTATCCGTCCCGGTACTCCTCGTCATCCGGGTCCAGATAGGTGACGAACTCGGTGAAGCTCAGGGCCAGGCCGGTGTTCCGTGGCCGGGAGGCCGAGCCGGAGCCGCCCGGTGCGTGATGGAACGCGGTGACGTTGGGCCAGGCGGCGGCCAGCTCGTCCACCGTGTCCACCGTGTGCATGTCGGTGGAGCCGTCGTTGACCAGCAGGACGTGCATCGTCTCGAAGCTCCGGCTGCGCCGCAGCGACTGGAACGCCTTGTGCCGCAGATGGTCGGCGTTGTTGTAGATCGGCACCACCACGGCCAGCTTCAGGTCCAGCTCCTCCACCAGGGCCTGGCACTCGGCGGCCTTCTGCTCGAGATCATCGCCGCGGTACAGCGGCTCCTCCTTGGCCACCGGGGCGGAGACGGTGATTGCGTCCTCGGCGGACCGGTGCCCCAGGTGGTCGATGGCATAGATCTCCGCGGTCTCCGCGTGGCGCCGCAGCGCCTCAGGGGAGGCCAGCTGCTCGGCGGCCGGCCGCCACCAGGAGGACAGCGACAGGTCCGGCAGGTCCGCGGAACCCCGGTGGCGCCGGTGCGCCAGGCGGTCGGTCTGCTCGGCGTCGCCGGCGAGCTTGTGGCTGGCAGCCGTCGCGCTGTAGGCGTAGGAGGCGGCGTGGTCGGCCACATAGGTGGGGGAGTAGCGCCGGTACGGCGAGACCGGCAGCAGGATGTCGAAGTCCCCTCGCCGCTGCGGCAGCTGGTCCCAGGCGACGAGCTCCACCGCCGAATGCGTCTGATGCTGCAGGTCTCGGGCCAGCTGCGGCGTCGGGTCCTCGGCCACGGCGAGGACCACCTCATGGTCCTGCGGCTCCGGCACCCCGGCCACCCGGCAGATGGCAGCCAGCCGGTTCACGCCGTGGTCGTCGCTGAAGACCTTCCGGATGCCGTCTCCCTGGATGCGCCGCAGCTCCTCCAGGGTGAGTGACTCCAGCATCGCGGCCACATCCCGGGTGGAGTTGGCGATGTGGACCTGCGGGTAGTAGGAGTTCACGCCCTGGTTGTAGCTGGAGATCACCATGGTGCCGGTGGCCTGCAGCTCCAGCACCCGGTTGGCGAACATCGTCTGGGAGGCCACCACCGAGTTCAGGTTCACCGCGATGTCCGTGCCGCGCTGCAGCAGCATCAGATCCTCGCGGTCCCGGGCCGGGGCGATGTAGGGGGCGTAGCCGGTGGGGAACGCGTAGCGAGGATCGCCCAGGAACAGGTCCGAGTTACGGTCGAAGATCACCAGCGGCCGGTCTGACAGGGCGATGCCGCTCAGGGCCCACATGCCGTAGCGGCTGCGCTGCGGGTACTTCTCCGGGAGCCAGGACCCGGCGAAGTGGACCAGGTCGCTCACGGCCGGGCGGGATCCGATGGGCGAGTGCACCAGGGGATTCACCGCGAAGGGCAGCACGTCGATGCTCTGCGCCTGCGGGCAGTCCCGCTCATAGTGCGGGATCATCTCCGCGGCCGTGGTGAAGATGTGGTCGGCGGCCTGGGCCAGCCCCACGAAGGAGGAGTAGTTCGGCGGGTCCTCCTTGCCGTAGAACACCACCGGGATCCCCCGCCGACGGTACGCCGGCATGATCTCTTCGACCGTCAGCCGGCGACGGTTCGACTCCGGATTCGACAGGCCCCGCCAGGAGCGTTCGTTGAGCCCGCGCCAGGTGGCCGCGACCAGGAGGATGTCCGGGAGCCGCTCCTGCTGCAGCGGCTCCTCCCAATTCCGGGGAGTGACCGGCACCAGATCAGCCAGGCCCTCGAAGGACTCGAAGAGGAACTTGTCAGAGATGATCGCGATGCGCAGTCCCGTGTGGGGCCGCGAGATGCCCATCTCACCGGCGGGCAGCTGACGCAGCTGCGGCAGCAGAGACTCGAAGAGCTCGCGGGCGTCCCGGACGTCATGGACGAACGGGGTGGAGACCGGTGCGGTCACCTCCGCCGAGGAGGCGGGCTCGAGCAGCGAAGTGCGTGAGCGCAGCCCAGCGCTGACCTCCTCGAACTGCTGGAGACGGCGTCGCACCTGTCCGAGTCGGAACCTGACCGAGTGCGGCGCCCCGCTCACTGGCCCGCATCCGTCCGGGGGCCGGACTGGCGCACGCGCCGCAGCACGGGTTCCGGAGTGACGGTCCGCACCGCACGCTTCACCGAACGCTGCACCGCCCCCCGGGCCTGCTCGGCCCGGACCAGACGGTCCACCGAGCGGTCCACCTTCTTCAGGGATGTGCTCAGTGCGGCGAGCGGCTTCTCCAGGGCGGTCAGCCGCTTCTCCAACGACCCCAGCCGCTGCTCGACGCCGTCGAGACGCCGCTCCAGCTCCTGGAACCGCTTCGGGAAGCCGGACGGGACGCGCTGGGCGTAGTTCCCGGCCCTGCGGATCTCCTTGCGCAGCGTGTTCTCCGCCTGGCCCAGCCGCTCGTCGGAGACGGCCGGCGAGCTGGCGATCTTCGAGGCCAGGTTCTTCAGCACCCGCTGGGTCTCGTTCCGGTTGAACGTGTCCAGCTGCTGATACGTCCACTGCAGCTCGCGCAGCAGGGCCCGCTGCTGATCGAGCAGCGCCTCGACCACCTCCGGCATGGGCTCCTCGGCAGACGCCGACTGGGCGGCGCTCACCTCATCTGCGGTGGTCTCCGTCGTCCCCTCGAGGATCGTCGCCTCATGGTCCGTTGCTGCCCCTGCACTCACGCGTGACTCCTTGTCCGTCCAGTCATCAAAGGTGTGCTGTGTTCTGTGCATGCCGTGATCAGCGCATGCTCTGCCCCGGAAGCCTCCCCCAGCTTCCGTGCCACTCAGTCTAAACGCCTCCGCAGACCTCTCCGGGCGGACGGCTGGGGGTTCTCAACTGCTGGAAGGCCGTTCATCGGCCGGCCAGCATCTCCTCCAGCATCGCCGCCGCCACGTCCCGGGGCGGGCCGTAGCCGGGCACCTGATTGATGGAGAAGTTGGCCGAGGTGTTGATCTCGATGACCGTGGCACCCTCCGGAGCGCCCAGATCCGGGACCAGCAGGTCCACCCCAGCGGCCCGCAGGTCCGGGAAGGCGTCCACGGCCCGGACCGCCAGATCCAGCAGCTGGGGATGGATCTGCTCGGTCACGTCCACGGTGACCCCGCCCTGGGAGACGTTCGCCGTCCCGTTGAGGAAGACCACCTCCCCGGGCGCCGGGACGTCGTCGAGGGCGACGCCGCGACGCCCCAACAGGCCGACGTCCAGGTATGTCGGCCGGGACGACAGGTACGAGTGCACTGTGCGGGCCTGCTCATACTCCTCGGCCAGCGAGGCCACGCTGCGGGTGCCGTCACCGATCACGTGGGCCGGCACGCGCACGGTGGCTGCCACGGCGCGTCGGCCGACCACGAAGACCCGGGTGTCGACTCCCGCCACCTGCTGCTCCACGATGATCTGCTTGCGGCTGGACTCCCGGCGGGCCAGCTGCCAGGCGGCCCGCAGCTGCTCCTCGGTGCGCACCTCCACGCTGACCCCGCGGCCGGCGTTGCCGTCCACCGGCTTGACGACGACGTCGCCCGCCGACCCTGCCTGCGTCTGGTCGGCCCACCAGGACACCGCGGACTCCAGCCGCTTGGCACCGAAGTGCCGCCCCTGCGGCACCGGCAGACCCGCCCGGGAGAGCAGATCCTTGGTGAGGGCCTTGGACCCGGTGGTGCGCACGGCGGAGTACCCGGCCAGGGTGCTGATCAGCCCCACCGTGCCGCCCACGCAGCGGCCACCGTCGAAGAAGTAGCTGGCCTTCTCCGCGTCCCTGACGGTCAGTCCGCGTCGCACCGCCTCCTGTTTCAGGGCTCGGCGGTGCCCCGGCCAGGAGGGCACCGGGGTGAACTGCAGATGCCGATGTGCCAGCTGAGTGCGCACGAAGTCCAGATTCGCATCGCCGGTCCGCTCGGCGGACTCCGGCGATGCGGGGTGCTCTGGGAGGTCGAGGCTCTCTGCTTGGTCAGTCATCGGTCTCCCCTCCGCGCTGCGCGGGCGGCCGCAAGGTCGTCGAAGAACGCCAGCGCCGCCGGATCGGTCCACTCGTGGTCGCCGTAGAAGGAGAGGATCTCCGCGATCGCCTCTGCGGCCTCCAGCCACTCGTCCTCCGACACGAGCCGGAGCTTCTTCAGGTACCAGTTGACCGTGTAGCCCTCGAACCGCGTGCGGCGGTAGGTCTCCAGCAGGCCGTGCTCCCGGAGCCAGTCCGCCCGCGCCCGGTCCAGCGGCACGTACTTGCGGAAGTACCGCGGAGACACCGAGTTGACCATGGAGCCGGCCACCTCGCTGTAGTAGGCGTTGACCGGCACGTCCACCGTGCGGATCCGGCGGGCGCGGTGCATCATCTGCTGGGCCAGGAAGTTGTCCTGTCCGGCCGCGCCCTGGGGCTGCACCGGCTGCAGCCCCTGCAGCCAGGCGGTGCGCACTACGGCGGAATGGATCCGCAGCGAACGGAAGCCCCACAGCTCGTGGGGGTTCTGAGGCAGCACCACGGTGCCGTGACCGTCGAGATGTTCGGCGAAGATCTCCCGGACCTCCGCATGGTGGTCCAGCAGCTGGTGCCGGGTGGACCAGCGGGTGAAGTTCCCCACCACGAAGTCCACCTGCGGATGGGCGTCCAGATCGGCCACGAGCTTCGCCAGCCCGTCGGAGACCATCTCGTCGTCGGGATCCAGGAACGCCAGGTGCTCGGTGGCGGCCAGCCGCACTCCCAGGTCACGGGGCCGCGACGCCGAGCCCGAGCCACCGACGGCGAAACGGTACGCCGTCACGTTCGGATGGCGGCGCGCCAGCTCCTCCACGGTCTCCACCGTGGCGCGTCCCCGGGAGCCGTCGTCGATGAGCAGCACATGCATCTGCTCGAAGATCGAGGAGCGGCGCAGCGAGGCGAACGCCTTGTGCCGCAGGTGCTCGCCGTTGTCGAAGACCGGGATCACCACGGTCAGCCGCAGGCCCAGCCGCTCGGCGGTGCGTCGCACCTCGGCGGCGACGGCCTCGACGTCGTCGTCACCGGTTCGGCCCTGGAGGCTGACCCGCTCCTCGGCGGGGCGGTGCCCGAATCCGTCGCTCGCGTACGCCTGCACGCTGCGGGAGATGTGCTCCAGCCGCTCCGCGGAGAGCAGGCGATCCGGTCCGGGACGCCACCAGGCGCTCAGCGTGAGGTCCTCCACCCCCACCCGGTGACGGTGGGAGCCGGTGTCGGCCCGCAGGATCTCCGCCTCCTCGGCCTCCGAGCCTCCGATCGCCAGCTTGGTGGAGACGCAGTCCCGCTGGTGGGAGAACGTGGCCAGATGGTCTGCTGCATAGGTGGCGCCATAGCGTCGGCGCGGGCTGACCGGCAGCAGCATGTCCACCTCGGAGGAGCCCGCCGCAGCGCGCCGGGAGAGCTCCTCCCAGCTCACCAGCTCGACGGCACCGAGCGTCTGACCGGCCAGATCATCGGCCAGGACGTCGGTCGGCTCCTCCGCGACGGCGAGCACACGACGCACGGAAACCTCGCCCGGCGCCTGCGTCACGGCTCCGGAGACCCCTGCGACCGCGGCCAGAGCCCACAGCCGGTCGGCGGCGTGATGCTGCAGGAACGCAGTGCGGATGCCGTCCCCCTGCGCCCGGCGCAGCTCGGGAAGCGTCAGCACCTCCAGCGCGGCGGCCACATCCTCGGGAGACTGGGTGATGTGCACATGCGGATGGGTGGAGTTCACCCCCTGGCTGTAGGTGGAGAGCACCATCGTGCCCGCAGCCTCCAGCTCCAGGATCCGGTCGCTGAACATCGTCTGCGAGGCGACCGCCGAGTTCAGAGCGATCCCCAGATCGGCGGCCCGGTGCAGCCGAGCCACCAGGTCGCGGGACCTGGTGGTGGTCAGATACGGGGTGCAGTGCGGCGGCCAGGCCGTCTCCCCGGTGCGGGACGGGTCCTGGGAACGCCGGTCCATCAGGGCCAGCGGACGTCCGGAGTCCAGCACACCGTCCAGCAGCCAGGTGGCATACTGCCGACGCTGCGGGAACAGCCGCTCATGCCAGGTCCCGAAGAACGGGATCAGGTCCGTGGCCGCCGGTCGGCTGCCGATCGGCGAATGGTGCAGCGGGTTCACTCCGAGGGTCAGCAGCCCCACCGACTCCGCCCGCGGGCAGTCCTCGGCGTATCGGTCCAGATGCTCCGCCGTAGTGGTCAGCACATGGTCCGCTTCGGCGGCCACGCGCCGCCACTGCGGATAGAAGCGGGGCACCTGCGTGCCCCAGAAGACCACCGGGACGCCCAGTGCCCGCACATGCGGCAGGATCTGCCCCACCAGCAGCTCTCGCTGCAGGGAGGTGGCGTCCTCCAGCTCTGCCCAGCCGCCGTCGGGCCCGGACACCACCGGGGTGATGAGCATCAGATCCGGAACGCCGGACTCCTCCAGCTGGGTGCGCCAGTGGCGCGGAGTCAGCGGGGTCAGCTCGGCCAGCCCGGAGAACGTGCGCAGCAGCGGCTCGTCACAGATGACCGCGACCCGCAGGCCGGTGGGCGGGGCGGCGATGCCGTGCTCGCCGGCCGGCAGCTCCTCCAGCACCGGCGTCAGCTGGTCGATGAGCTCCCCGACGTCCTTGGCGTCCCGAGCGAAGGGGCTCGAAGGGTGCGGAGCTCCCTGACGCAGCAGCGTGCGACGCAGGGACCGCTGCGAACCGCCGCCGGCGACCAGGCCGTCCAGGGCCCGGAGTCCAGCGTCCAGCTCCTCGATCCGGGAGGCGAACTCTCCGGTGGGCGGACGGGTCATCGAACGTTCTCCTCACCGGTCCGCAGTGCGTCATAGAAGGCCAGGATCTCGGGACGGTCGCCGTCATAGCCCCCGTACAGATCCACGATCCAGGCCAGGGTCTGGGCGGCCTCCAACCACTGATCGGCCGGGACCCCTGCCAGCTTCTTCAGATACCAGGTGACCAGATAGTCCTCCAGGCGGGTCCGCCGGTACGCCTCGAGGAGGCCGACCGACCGCAGCCACTCGCACCGGTCCCGTTCCAGCGTCACATACCGGTGGAACAGCCGGGCGCTGACCGTGTTGACCGTGGAGTCGCTGACCTCGCTGTAGTAGGTGTGCACTTTGGTGCGCACTGGTCGGATGCGTCGGGCGTAGTGCAGCATCTGCTGCGAGAAATAGGAGTCCTGGCCCACGCCGCCCACGGGCTGTCGGATGCCCAGGGCCCGCAGCCAGTCGGTGCGGGCGATCATCGCCTGGATGCTGAACGGCATGAACGCGGTGCGGGTCAGCACGTCGTCGTCGCTGAGGAGGTTTCCCTGCTCGTCCTCCTCCATGCCTTTGGCCAGGCTGCTGAGGAACTTCACCGTCTTGACGTTCTTCTGGCGCCGCCGGGTGGGGGTGTTCCGCCACAGCGTCATGTGACCCAGGGCGAAGTCGACCTCCGGGTGATCCACGATCTCCTCGTAGAGCCTGGTGTATCCGGACTCCACGGCCTCGTTGTCGGGATCCAGGTAGGTGACGAACTCGGTGGCGGCCAGCTGGAGGCCCGTGTTCCGTGGGCGGGAGGCGGAACCCGAGCCGCCCCGGGGGTGGTGGAAGGCGGAGACGTTCGGATAGGTGTGCGCCAGGTCCTCCACCGTGTCCGTGGTGGCGGCATCGGTGGAGCCGTCGTCGATCAGCAGCACATGCATGGTGTCGAAGATCGTGGAGCGGCGCAGGGAGGCGAAGCACTTGTGCCGCAGATGGTCCCCGTTGTTGAACACCGGCACCACCACGGTGAGCGTCAGCCCGTACTGCTGGGCCACGGCGCGGAACTCCCGGCGGGCCCCGTCGAGGTCGTCGCCGAGGACCGGGTCCGGTGCGGGGCGGCGCGGGGTCAGGATGCGCCGGGCCAACGGTCCGTGCGCGGAGTGGCCCAGCTGGGCGGGGTCGGCGTTGGAGAACACCAGGTCGTCCTGGATGTCCTTCAGCGCCTGGGCCACGCCCGAGAGCTCCCCGGTGTTCGGGGAGATCGTCACCGCCCGGTTCGCCGGGTGATGGTTCAGGTGGTCCACCGCGTAGACCCTCGCCTCGCGCGCCCGGGAGGCCAGAGCGCCGGGGGAGTCGACGCCGTCGACGCTCGGGCGCCACCAGGCCGTCAGCTCCAGTCGCCGGATCCCGCTGTGGTGGCGGTGGGCGTCGTCGTCGGTCTCAGCCGCGGTGCCCTCCAGCTTGGTGGTGATCCCCGCCGACTGGTAGGCGAAGGCCGCCGCATGGTCGGCGGCGTATCGGGGGGTGTAATGCCGATCCGGGGTGACCGGCAGCAGGATGTCGTAGTCGCCGTCGTGCTGGGCCAGGCGGTCCCAGGTGGTCAGCGGGATCTCGGAGTGCGTCTGCTCGGCCATCTCCCGCGCCAGCGCCTCGGTGGGCCGGTCCGTGACCGCCAGGATGCGCTCGCTGTCCTGTGGCGGCGTGACCCCGGCGGCACGGGCGATGGCGGCCAGCCGGTTGATGGCGTGGTCGTCCAGGAACACCTTCCGGATGCCGTCACCTTGGACGCGCCGCAGCTCCTCCAGGGTGATGGAGTTCAGCATCGCGGCGACGTCGTCGGCAGAGTTGGCGATGTGCACCTGCGGGTAGAACGAGTTCACACCCTGGTTGTAGGTGGAGATCACCATCGTCCCGGAGGCCTGCAGCTCCAGGACCCGGTTGGCGAACATCGACTGGGAGGCGACCACCGAGTTCAGATTGACCGCCACATCGGTGACCCGCTGCAGCTCCATGAGATCCTCGCGGGGCTGGGCCGGCGCGATGTAGGGAGCGTAGCCGCGGGGGTAGCTGTAGCGACGGTCGTAGGGGCTGGGCTCGAAGGCGGAGTGCCGGTCGATGATCACCAGCGGGTAGCCGGACTGGATGACGCCGTTGAGTGCCCAGGACCCGTAGGTGGTGCGCTGCGGGTACTTCTCCGGCAGCCAGGACCCGGCGAAGTGGATCAGCTCTCCGGCGGCCGGACGGGAGCCGATGGGGGTGTGCACCAGGGGGTTCACCCCGAAGGGCAGCACCCCGATGCTCTGCGCGTCGGGGCAGTCCCGCTCATACTGGGGGACCATCTCCTCGGCGGTGGTGAGGATGTGGTCGGCGGCCTGGGCCAGGGAGAGGAACAGCTCGTAGTTCGGCGGGTCCTCCTTGCCGTAGTAGACCACCGGGACGCCGTGCTCGCGGAAGGTCCGCATGATGACGTCGGTCAGCTGCCGCCGTCGCCAGGAGCCGGGCCGGGCGTTGCCGATCCAGGACTTGCCGTCCACGCCCTTCCATGTGGCCGCGACCAGCAGGAGGTCGGGACGGTTCTCCTGCGTGAGGTGGGCCCGCCAGTCCTTCGGCTTCAGCGGCAGCAGGTCCACCAGGCCGTCCATGGACTGGTAGAAGAAGCTGTCACAGACCACGGCGATGCGCAGCCGACTGTGGGGTCGGGAGATGCCCATCTCCCCGGCAGGCAGCGCCTCCATCGCGGGCCGGATGCTCTCCAGGAGCTCCTCCGCGTTGAGCGCGCCGTGGGTGAACGGGGTGGCGCGCAGAGGGGAGAGCTGGCGGAAGCGGGAGTCTTGGAGCAGATCCTCCAAGGGGGCCGTCGCGGCCGCCGGTTCGGAGCTGAGCGTGTCGAAGAGCTCCAGCCCCTGCTCGAGCTGAGCGATGCGGTACTGGAGGGTGTTCGGCTCCGACGTCATCGGCCGGCGCCTCCGGCGAGGCGCTTGAGACGGTCCTTCACGGGGCGGGGCAGGCGGCGGGCCGCGGCACGGGCCGCGCGCTTGGGGTCGGTGGCGGCCACGGCGACGGCGCGCCGGGCGCTGCGGGTGAACCGGGAGGACAGCTCCGGGGTGTTCCGGCGCAGATACTTCACGTCCCGGGTGAGCTTCTCCACGTCCTTGGAGAGCCGCTCGACCTTCTTGGTGAGCTGGCGGTCGGCCATCTTCTCATCGATGCTGCGGGACAGGTCCTTCAGCACGCCCTCGACCTCCAGGCGGTGGAAGGTGTCCAGCTGCTTATAGGCCCACTGCAGCTCGCGCAGCAGGGCCCGGTGCTGCTCGAGGAGCTGCACCACCAGGGGGTCCAGCTGGTCGCCCGAGGTCGGAGGGGTCAGCTCCGGCACGGGCTTCAGCTCCTGTGTGCGCTCATTCGGGGGTTCCGTGACCGTTCCCGTCATAGCTGCTGGACTCCTCATGGTCGGCCTCTGCGGCGACGGAGCGCATCCTTGCTGCGTCCCGTCCGGGAAGCGTCCGTCCATCCGCATGCGTGATTCTGCGACTGGGGCCGGCCCCTGAGCAGGCCACAGTCGCTCTCAGTCTACAAACCCGCCCGCCGCGCCGGTAGGCGAGGGGCCGGGGCAGGACCGTCGTGATGCCTGCGAGGAGAGTCTAACGCGCGTCGGTGACAGGGCCGGCCCGCCGGAGAGGCCTCATCACCAGGACCGCCCCGCCGTCAGCCCAGCAGCACGGCGTCGGCCCGGGGTCCGCTGCGCGAGGAGAGGAGCAGGCAGGCGAGCAGCGCGAGCTCGGCGGGTCGGCCGGAGACCTCCGCCCGCAACGTGGCCTCCTCGCGGTCGACCTGGGCCGCGTCGCACCGGCAGCCGACGACGGCGGCGCGGTCCTCCAGCCGTTGAGCGGCCTCTTCGGGTGCCGGGACCCCGAGGGCCACCAGCTGCCGGGTCTGCTCGATCGGACCTGCTTCCGTGCCGGCGTCCCTGTCGACGAGTCCGGCACGGTCCAGCTCCTGGCCGACGAGCGTGCGGGCCAGGGACAGCGCATCGCGGTACCCGTCGGCGCTGAACGTGCTCAGCGGCCGCGGCGGCGCGATGTCCTCCACCACCACGGTCTGCTGTGCCCCCAGTGGAGCCTCCGGGTCGCTGACGGCGAGTCGGACCTGGGCCAGCGACACGCCGGGGACCTCGGCGAAGGCCCGCAGCGCCATCCCGCGCAGCCCGGGGGAGAGTCGCTCCACAGGGATGACGGTGCCGCCGTCGGGTCCCGGTTCCACCGCGGCCAGCACGGCACTCTCCGTGGTGAGCAGATCCACGCGTCGACCGGGTCGGCAGGAGGAGACGATCACGGAGCGTCGTCCCTCCTCGGCCCTCTCGCGTGCGGCGGCGGCCAAGGCGGCCGCATCCTCGGCGACGGCGTCGTCCGCGCTGCCGCGCGCCCCGATCGCCACCGGCCAGCCGAGGGTCTCGGCGAACTCGGTCATCAGCTCGACGGCGCCGACGCGGAACCGGCGCCACTGCGGCGTCGGCACCCCGCGGGCCTCCAGCACCGGCCACAGCACCGCACGATCCCGGGTCATCGACCCGCCGCCGAAGGTGGCGCCCACCGACCGCATGTGGGTGAAGGGGACCGAGGGCACATCGGGGCCCGGACGGGTGCCGCGTGGCGACGCGGCCAGAGAGCCCCCGGGCAGCGCTCGGGTGCTCAGCCCGGCCTCCAGCAGGGCGGTGTGGACCAGCCAAGTGTCCTCCTCGTGACCGCGCAGCGCGCCGCGGGCGGCCTCCCCCGGCAGCGGCTCGGCAGTGGAGACCGACGGGGCGCCGTCGGGCAGCACGGCGAAGCCGCTCTCCGCCGGGGTCGGGCAGGGGCGTGACTCGATGGTGCGCACGGTCGAGCGCGCCGACCCCTCATAGGCCAACGACAGGAAGACGCCCACATGCTCGGCCGGGCCCGCGACCACGGCCCGCGCCGTGCGCTCGTCGAGGCGACGATACGTGCCGCGCAGTCCCATCGCACGGGCCTGGTCGGTGAACCACTCGGCGTGCTCGCGTCGCGGCAGCCGTCCGGTGATGGTCATCTCCACGCTGAGGATGTCGGCCTTCTCGGTCGTCTCAGCCTTCTCGGTCTTTTCGGCCTCGTCGCTCTCCGGCGTGCTCAGCCGCAGGCCCGCCGCCGCGGCGGCCCGCGAGACCATCTGCGCAGCGACCGGGAGCGCCGGACCGTAGACGGGATACTCATGGGAGTCGATGGCCGGCACCGAGTTGATCTCGCAGATCGCGGCCCGCTGCTGGTCCACGGGTCGGGTGATGTCTTCGATGAGGAAGTCCACTCCGGCCGACCCGAGGCCCGGGATCTGGGCAACCGCCCGGCAGGCGGCATCGATCAGGGACGGGTGCATGTCCTGGAGGACCTGCTCATGCTCTCCGCCCTGGTGCGTGTTCGAGCCGTAGGAGTACTCCACCCGGACGCCCGGCTCCAGGACCGTGTCGAGGGCGGCACCCTGCCGGGCCAGCAGCCGCTCCAACGGCTCACCCCGGGGGATGGGTCGCCCGATGAGATGCGGGTTCATCTCGCGCAGGCGCTGGCGGGCGTCGATGAGCTCCTCCACAGTGTGCTCACCGTCGCCGACGACGGCGCCGCGTCGGCTGATCAGTGCGGAGACGGCCACCCCCTCCAGCACGATCACCCGGTAGGCCTCGGCCTCGATGTGCTCCTCCACCAGGACCTCCCGGGCCCCGCGAGCCGCATCCACGGCCGCGCGGAATGCCCAGCGCAGCTCTTCGGCATCGCGGATGCCGGTCACCACGCCCCGGCCTTCAGCTCCCTCGACGGGTTTGCAGACCACCGGCCAGCCGATCTGCTCCGCGAATGCCAACGCGGCCTGCAGTCCGGTCCGGGAGAAGCGCCGGCCCCGCGGGGCGGGCACACCGGCCTGCTCGAGGAGCAGCCGGGTGGACTGCTTGTTCCGCGCCACCGGCGCCGCCGGGTTCGAGTTCAGCACCGAGCCGGTCCGCGAGAACGCCATGCGCTGGCCGGCCGGGTCGGCGGCGGTGAAGGTGAGGGCGCCGCTGCGCAGCGTGGTGAGTCCGTGCCGGAGGCATTCGCGCTCCAGCAGGACGGTGCTCAGCGGCCGCTTCCCGAAGGGGGCCATGTGCGCAGCGATCTCGTAGGCATGGGGTTCCGTCACGCCGCCATCATGGGGCCGGATCCTGGGTGGTCGCTGGAGGTCCGCTGACCGTGCGATGCATGCTGCGGCACGACGTGGCCGCCCGTCCTGATCAGTGGCTGTGAGCCGCCTCTCCACGCGGTGCGGCGGCGACGCGGCGGGCCTCGGCTCTGATATGAATGATGCTGTCGATTCCGGACGAACCATGGAGAGTGGGACAGGTGATGATGATCGGTCGGCGACTGCGCCGGATGCGCCTGCTGCTCGCGGTGTTCGCGGCCACGGCGGTGGTGTCCCTCGGGGGCGTCGTCGCGATCCTGCTGGGCCAGGACACGGTGGGGCTGGTCGTGCTGCTGCTGGCCACTCAGGGGCTCATCGCCGGCTGTGCCGCGGTGATCCACCGGGCCGTCCTGCGCACCAGGACCCGTTCTGACGAGGGACGGGTCGGCGAACCGCGTCCGGAGATCTCCCCGGAGGACGTCATCGCCGGCGTGCGGGAGGAGCTCGAGGCCCACGGGGCCAATGAGCAGCGCCTGGCGCAGCTGCTGCAGCAGCAGGAGGCCGCCCAGGCCCAGATGCGGCGCAGGCTCTTCGACGAGTCCTTCCCCGGCGGCGCCGGTGGGTCCACCGGATCCACCAACGTCTCGGCCGCCCCGCGGACTCCCGAGCAGGGCTGAGGGCGGCCATGGCTCCAGTCCCGGCCGGCCCCGCGGACACCCCCGACGTCGACGTCGCGATCCTCTCGGACTTCCGCCTCCCCGGCGGCACCACCAGCAGCATCGCCGAGGAGGTCCGAGCCCAGTCAGAGGCGGGGATCAGCACCGCCCTGATCCACGCGGCGGGCTCGATCACCAATTACCCCAATCCGTGGAGCACCCACATCCAGCGCATCCTGGACCTGCCGGGGGTGCGGATCGCCTCCGCCCGGGCGAGGCTCCACGCCCGGGTGCTGATCATCAGGCACCCCACCGTCATCTACAGCACCCTCTCCGCCTTCGAGGGGCTCACCGCGGATCATGTGATCATCGTGGTCAACCACGCCGCCGTCGACGCCGCCGACACGTGGCACTATCCGGTCGAGGCCACCGACGCCCGGGTCCGCCGTCTCTTCGGTGTGGAGTCGGTGTGGGCGCCCATCGGGCCGGTGGTGCGCCAGACCGTGCTCGACCAGACCACCCGGGTCCCGCTGCGCGAGACCGACTGGGTCAACATCTTCCGCACCACCGGGGAGGTGCGCCGGCGCGCCGGATTCATCGGCGATCGGCCGGTGATCGGACGGCACTCCCGCCCCCAGCCCGGCAAGTGGCCGGCCACCGGGAAGGACATCCTGCAGGCCTATCCGGACTCCCCGGACTACCAGGTGGAGATCCTCGGCGGTGCCCAGGTGGCTGAGCACAAGCTCGGCTATGTGCCGTCCCGTTGGCATGTCATCGAGTTCGGCGGCGAGGAGCCCACGCACTTTCTGGAGCGCATCGACTTCTGGGTCTACATGCACCACCCTGACCTCAAGGAGGCCTTCGGGCGGGCCGCGATGGAGGCTCTCGCGGCCGGCTGTGTGGCGATCATGCCCCCGTACCTGGAGGAGCTCTTCGGCGACGCCGCCCTCTATGCCTCCCCCCGGGAGGTCCGTGGCCTGGTGGACGAGTACCGCGCGGACCGGGAGAAGTTCCTCGCCCAGTCCGCCCGCGCTCAGGACTTCGCCCTGGCCTTCAGCCCGGAGATGCACATTCGTCGGCTCGAGGAGCTGGGGGTCCAGGCGCCGGGCGTCGCGGCTCCCGCCGATCCCTACGACCTGCCCGCCCGCCCCGGCCCGGCCCTGCTGATCGCCGCCGATGCGGAGACCGACCTCCTCGACGCCGCCCAGGCCCATCTGCACCAGGGGCGCCCCGTGCTCCGGGTGGAGCTGACCGACACGCCTGGCCGACGTGCGACGCACGCCGCCGGCGCGGCGGGCGGCGGGGGAGCCGGCACGTCGGTGCTGCAGCTCAGCACCGCGGCCGGGCTGCAGACCGATGAGCAGACCTGGCAGCGTCACCTGCAGGACGGGCTGCGCCGCCTGCTGCGCGTGCACCGACCCGGTGAGGTCACCGTGGTGGGGGAGCATGTGCCGGACGCGGTGCTGCGGGCTCTGGCATGGTCCGACATCCCCGGGATCTGGGTGCGGGGCGTGGGCGGCGACGACGTCGCCCCGGATCCGCGCACCGCCAGCTGCTTCCGCCGGGTGCTGTCGCCCGCGGAGGTGGGCATGTCATCGACCTCCGCCCTTCCAGCAGCCCGTGAGTCCCAGCCCATCGCCACCCCCGGACAGGAGACCCGCTGATGCCGACCTCCGGCCCGTCGAACAGTGCCCCCTCAGCCAGCGCCGAGCAGGGCGCCCCGCGAGATGAGGAGCTCCGCGGCGTCGTGCCGACCGAGTCCTGGTCCGCGAGCCTGGAGTCCTGGGCCCGAGCCCGGCACGGGGAGAAGGTCCTGACCGTGCCCTCCACCATGGACTTCGCTCCGCTGGGGACTCTGCGCCCGCAGACGTTCTACGAGCTGCCCGTGGTGCTGGCGGTGATGACCCGACGCACGGCGTCGCTGCATGCCGCGCTGACCCGGGCCGTGGAGATCATCCGGGAGGCGACGTATGCCTTCCGCGCCGTCGTCGTCACAGACGTGCCCACTGCCGAACCCATCCGCACAGTGGACTGGACGGTGGAGCACCTGCTGGGAGAGGCCGACTGGGCCGCTCTGCAGGAGCAGAACTGGCTGCCCGCCGCCGTCGACCACCTCGAGTGGGCGCGGCGTCAGTACGGGGCCTCGTTGGTGCTCGCGCCTGAGACCCCCGACCAGGTGCTGGCCGAGGTGGCCCGGGTGGGCGCCTTCACCCGTGCTCCGGAGAAGATCCTCGACACCGCTGGGGAGCTGGCCCGCGAGTCGCTGGCGCTGCACGGCGCCGGCGAGACCGCGGGCGAGGATGCGGCAGGGGGTGTGGAGCAGTCCCTGCGCGGCTGGTGGGCCGACGCGCTGCAGGACGGCATCACCCGTCGGGTGCGCCCGGGAGGAGGCTTCTCCGCGGAGGTCTCCGCGCTCGCCGGGCCCGGCGCCGGTGTGCTGGTGGCCGACGGGGAGACGGCCGGGCAGGCGCTCCAGGGCTGGGCCGCGGAGTCCGGATGGACCGTGGCTCGGCTGACCGGCTCCGGCGGGACGAACCCTGCCGATGTGCGCCTGCACCAGGCGCTGGTCCGCGCGGCAGGCGAGGGCCTGCTCCAGGCCGTCCAGGCGGCCGGGCCGGTGCTGCTGATCACCGATCAGGCTGACGCGCAGACCACCGGCACGGACGGCGTCGTGGTGCTCCAGCGACCCGAAGCGGAAGGGACAGGCTGGTCAGCCCGGCTGCAGATGTCCTACGGCGCCTCCACTCGGATCCGAGCCGCCGAGCTGCCCTCGGCGCTGGACCGGCTGCGGCGGATCCACCTGGCCACCACGCTCTGAGCGGCCGCCGGTTCAGTCGCGCCGCTTCGGCACCACGCCGCGCTTCTCGAAGTACCGTCGCACCCGCTCGTCGGCCAGCAGCGGACCGTGGACCTGCAGCACGTTCATCCCGGAGTTCACATTGGCCTCCAGGATGACCGGGCCGGTGGGGCTGATGATGATGTCCCAGCCGATGTACTCCATGAAGCTCAGCCGCCGGGCCCCGTCGAGCACCAGCGCCTTGGTCTCCTCCCAGAACGGGACGACCGCGCCCTCGATCTGCGCCCCCGAGTCCGGATGCACGCTGTGCCACACCGGGGTGTGGTCATCCGGCAGCTGACCCGCCCGGGACAGCGTGCCCGTCTCCAGGTCGATCTTCGCGCTGAGGCCCCCCTGGGTCCAGTTGTCCACATGGTTGGACCGCGAGGTGCCGATGCGCTGGACGGCGACGGCGACGAAGGGCTCCTTGCCCCGCGCCAGGTCCGGCATGGTCAGGACCCGCAGCGTGTTGGTGGACTCCGGGTTCAGCCGCGCCTGGTCAGGGGCCTGAGGGACCGCCGCCTCGAACAGCATGGGCTTGGGACGTGCCTCGATCCAAGACGCCAGCTCGTCGAAGTCACAGTCTCGGCCGTTCATCCGCCAGCCGTCCTCCGTGCGTCGGATCGCGACGACGAACCGGCCCTCGGCGCCGCGCAGCGGCTTCACGAACACCCGCCGACCCACCTCCAGGCGGGTCTGCAGGAACTCGCGCAGCGGGACCTCGTCGTCGTTCGGGAAGACGCTGACCTCGCCGCGCGAGTAGAGGCCCAGCAGGGGCACCACATCGGAGTCCAGGCCCAGCTGGTTCATCAGCAGGAAGAAGGAGAACTTGTTGTCCAGGACCTCCTGCAGGTGCTCATGCACCATGCGCTTGGTGCGCGTGTAGCGCTGCACATCGGTGACGTAGTCCAGCTGGTCTGCGTTGGGCAGGTCGTAGAGCGTCACGGAGCGGGACAGGAACCCCTGGGCCCACCACTGGGGGCGCCGCATCGTCGGCGAGGTCTCCCAGCGGAACTCCTTGCGGAGGAACTTGCGATAGTCCTGCGCCCAGCGCCGGGACTTGCGCAGCTCCTTGCGCCAGTTGCGGCGCTTCTGGCCGGCGCGTCGCGCGATCTGCCGGGACTTGCGGACCACTTTGCGCGGAAGGGACGGGGCCGGAGGCGCGGGCGATGTCGCCGGGCGGGCCGCACCCTGGCCGGCTGCGCCGTCGGCGGCGCCCTCCGAGGGGTGGGCAGAGGATTCCCGAGCGGATTCCATGGGGTGTGGTCGCCTCCAGGTGAAGGGGTTCTCGAGCGTTAGGATCGTACCAACCCGAGGCCTCGGTCTCGGGAGGACGCACCTGAGACGCCGACGTGAGATGAGGCCCTGTGGCAGAGACGACCCGAGTCTGCGGGATGCTCGGCGCCGGCGACCCGGAGCGCGTGCACCGGATGGCCCGCGCCGCGGGGATCGGCGCCGTCGTCGTCGACCGCCCCGGCCTGCTGCTCATCGGCAGCCAGGGGCTGCGTGCCCGGCCCGCGACGACCGGGGAGGCCTGGATCTTCTCCACCGCCACCCCGGACCCGGCGGCTTTCGGGCTCTCCGGCGGCTGGGAACAGGCCGCCCGCGACGGAGACGTCGCCGGGGTGGCCCGCACGCCCGAGGGCAGCTCCGTGCTGCACGCCTCGCTCTCCGGGGTGCAGCCGCTCTACGTGGAACAGACCCGAGACGCCGTCTACTTCGCCACCCGACTGGACCTCCTCGTGGACACCGCCTCGGGCCCGCTGACTCCGGACTGGAACGGGTGGGCCCAGATCATCGGCATCGGCGCCCCGCTGGCCGGGCGCACCACCGTCTCCGGCATCCGCCGCCTGGGGCCCATGGAACACCTCGACGTCGCCCCCGGGGGCTCCGCGCGCAGCGGCCGCGCCGCCTGGCCCTGGGAACAGATCACGCCGGAGCCCGGGCTGACGCCCGAGGAGCTCACCGGTGACGTCGTGGACGCGCTGCGTGACCAGGTCGGCCAGCACGCCGCGGGCGGCCCCCTGCAGCCCATGCTCTCCGGCGGGCGCGACTCCCGCATGCTCACCGGTCTGGCCCGCGAGGCCGCCGTCGCCGCCGGGACGGCCCCGGCGGCGCTGACCGCCTGGACCACCAGCTCCGACACCGGCACCACCCTGGAGGAGCTCACCGCGGCCCGCATCGCAGCCGACCTGGGCATCCGTCAGCGGATCGTCTCCGGCCGGCACGAAGGATTCAGCCAGGACTTCCTGGACTACGCCGAGCTCACCGGCCACCAGGCCTCATTCCACGTGTGGCTGATGCCCGTGGCCCGTGAGCTGGCCGCCCAGGCCGGAACTGTGCTGGACGGACTCGGCGGCGGAGTGTTCCTGGGCGGTGGATTCCCCGACGACCCCCAGGCGCTCGCCGACGGTGCCGGGCCGCAGCGGCTCCTCGAGACCCGGTTCGGCCGCCTGGCGCGCTACCTCCAGGTGGCCGAGGAGCTGCTGGCTCCGGGGGCGGCGGACCGGCTGGCCGCCGCGGGCCGAGAGGACTACACGCGCATCGCCGAGCCGTTGGCGGACCATCCGCAGGGGGCCACGCTCACCGCCTACCTGACCCGCACCCTGCCCGGGATCAGCATGGCACCTGCCGCGGTGCTCGGCGGCAGCCGGCCGACGGCGGTGCCGATCATGGCGCACCAGGTGGTCTCCCAGGCGCTGCGGCTGACCCACGAGTCCAAGCGGGAGGGCCGCTGGTATCCGGACCTGCTGCGCCGGGTGCGCCCCTCCTTCGGGGAGATCCCCACCGCTGCGGATCTGACCACGGTGCGTCAGCATGTGCGCCGTGGAGCGGCTCTGGACGCCGCCGTCTGGTACCGGGAGCTGATCCTGGGCTCCCCGGTCGCCGTCCTGCTGGGGGAGAAGCTGCGCGACGGCGACGCCGAGCTGTGGCGTCGCCAGCTCGCCCGCACTCGGGCTCAGCACCTGATCCGCGGACTCGCCCTGCTGGCCCTGTGGCTGCGCCGGTATGAGGACCGGCTGACCGAGACCGACCCGACCCCGCTGCTGCGCGGCTGAGGAGGAGCCATGACCCCTGAAGCCGATCTGGCGGCACCGCTGATGCTGGACCCGCGCCATCTTGACTCCGAGGCGCTCGACCCACACCTCGTCGACGACCTCGTCCGGGCCGAGCAGCAGGGGGTGCCGTCCGTCCTCTGGGTCACCCGGGCGGAGGACCTGTCCGTGCCGGTGGCCGCTGTGGTCACGCACGTCGCCGTGCCGACGTCGACCGAGGCCGCCCTGCAGCAGGAGGTCCGCGGGCGCGTCGGCCCGGAGCGGATGCTTCTGGCCCCAACCCTCGAGGCGGCGGGTGAGGCGGTGCGCGCCCAGCGGGAGCAGGAGCGGGCCCGTCGGGAGGCCGAGCGCGCCCGGGTGGCCGCGGATGGGGGCCCGCTGCTCCGGCGTGTGGCCCGGCGTCTCGTCCGCCGGGTGCGTGGTCGGCCGGCGTCAGCATCACCGGGCTCGGGGCGCTGACCAGGCGGTGGATGACCGGCCCCGCGCGGTGCCCAGGCCGGGACATCTGCCGGTGGTAGCATCGCTGCGGTCTGATCACTGCCCGCGACGGCCGATCCGACGCGCCGCCGACCCCGGCGGAACAGCACCAGGAGACCGATGGACGAGAGCGCCGCTGAGACGATGACCCACTCTGACGCCGACACGGCGGGACACCCCGCCCCCGACGACGGCACCGCCTGCATCACATTGGCCCGGGCGATGAGCTACCGCGTCCCGCGTCGTCGGTCCTCAGGACGTCCGACCAATATCATCATCGCCCTGGGCGCCGTCACCGCCGACGGCACGGAGGTCCGCGGGCACGGGGAAGGGCAGCCGCGCGGCGGTCGGACCGGCGACGATGCCGGCGACGCCTGGACCTTCGCCCGCGCGGCGGTCGAGTCCCTGCAGGGGACTCATCTGCCGGTGACCACCACCGCTGACTCGGTGGGCTTCGTCCGCCAGACGATGGCCCGGCTGCGAGTGCTGGCCGTCGATCACGGCCGTGCGGGGCACCCGCGGCCCTTCCGCGGCACCCTGCTCGGCCTCGAGGTGGCCCTGCTGGACCTGGCCGCCCGTATCCATGACATGCCCCTGGCGGACCTGCTGGGCCGCCGTCGTGACGCGGCCCCGCTGGCTCCCAGCACCGTCTCGCCGCGGGCCGACCTGCAGCGTGTGGTCGACCGGCTCGACGTGCAGCGCGAGCGGTACGACCACACCCGGGTGACGGTGCCTGCCGACGTCGACGCCGCCCTGTCCTTCCTGGACGTGGTCTCGGCCGCCAACAGACAGCACACGGGACAGGACCTCGAACGGCCCCTGTGGATCACCGTGGCGGGTACGCTGAGCCGCGAGGGCGCCCATCGGTTGGTGGGTCGCATCGCTCGGGAGATGGCCCAGGGACGTCTGCCCGGCCAGGTGGTGCTCGGCCAGCCGGTGCCCGGTGATCAGGGCGATGAGCTGGCGTCTCTGCAGCGGCGGGCGGACCGGATCACCCGCCGCGCCCGCGGGGGGCAGGTGGACCTGCGCATCATGGGGGACTCCTCCGTGTGGGACGCCGGCGACGTCGTCGACGCCGGCCGCCGGGGCGGGCTCCGTGCGGTCACCATCCGTCCCGCCCAGGCCGGAGGTCTGCTGGAGAGCATGGATCTGGCCGACGCGGCCCTGCGCGTCCACCCGGAGGCGACCATCGCACTGACCCGCATGGTCGGCGCGAGCCGACTGACCACCTCCGCGCTGCGCCACCTGGCGCTGGCGCTGCCGCGCGTCGACGCGGCGCGCCTGGCCGCCGTAGTGGAGAGACAGGTGGAGATCACCACGCGCGTGCTCGATCCTGAGGAGGCCGCCCGTCTCGCCGCCGAGGAGGCCGCGGCAGACGCCGCGGACACTCCCGCAGCCGAGGCTGCGGCGGAGGACGCCCTGGGACGGCCTGGTCGGCCGGACGGTCCGGTCGAGCAGGAGGCGGACTTCGGCTGGGAGGGCGCCGAGGAGCCCACCGATGACGACGCCCTGGCGGAGGGCGCCGACGGCGACGGGCTCGAGGCCGGCCTCGACCTCATGAGGGCCGTTGAGGACGCTGAGGACGTTGAGGACGCTGAGCCAGACGATGGCGACGCTGACGATGCTCAGGGCGATTCCGCCAGTGACGATGCCGACGGCGATGCTGACGACGAAACCGATGCGGATGACCCCGACGCTGTCTTCCAGGCGGCCCGCCGAGCGGCCCGTGTCGGCGACGACGAGGACGAGGCCGAGGAGGAGGGCGTCCTCGACGCCGACGATGAGGATGACGAGGCCGAGCACGAGGCCGAGTACGACTCCGACGAGGTCCTGCACCAGGTGGTGGTCTCCGAGGTGCCCGGACTGGGCATCGACCTCTGCTACGAGAACCTGGTGGGCGCCGTCGTCCAGTACGCCACCTACCCCACGCCGCCCGCCCCCACTCTGGAGGGGCGTCCCGCCCGCACCTACGACGACGTGGACTACATCCGGCCCATGGGCTCCTACGCCGTACACGGGCACATCGTGGAGCGCGAGGCCCTGGCCTACGGACTCAACACCCGGCGGTTCAACAAGTCCACCTTCCAGGCCGACGACGGCGTCCGCCCGCCGCTGTCCTTCCGCACCGCTCGGTGGCCCCTGTCCAGCGTCGTGGCGGCCTCCATCGTCCGGCACAAGGAGTCCACGCGGATCCTGCTGGACCGCAGCGGATGTCCGGTGCCGCGTGGGCGCACCTTCAGCAACGGGGACGCCGGGAGTGCTCTGCAGTTCGCCGAGCGGATCGGCTACCCCGTGGTGCTCAAGCCTGCGGCCGGCTCCATGGGTGTGGGTGTGACCGCGAACATCGAAGGACCCGAGGAGCTGCGCTCCGCGCTGGAGCGGATGCGGCAGTCGGTGATGGGCTCCGGTGACTTCATCGTGGAGAAGCATGTCCACGGACGCGACTACCGGATCATGGTGCTCGGGGAGGAGGTCGTGGCCGCCGTCGAACGGGTCCCCGCCTCCGTGGTGGGGGACGGCACCTCCACGTTGATCGAGCTGATCCTGGCCAAGAACGCCGCCCGGAAGCAGAATTCGCACCTGGCCACCCTGAAGCTGAAGTGGAACGCGACCACCCGCCACGAGATCGCCAAGGCCGGCTATGACGCCTCCAGCGTGATCCCGGCCGGCGAACGGGTCTTCCTGAACAGCGCCAACAACCTCACCCAGGGCGGGGACTCCATCGAGATCCTCGACGACCTGCACCCCAGCATCATCGAGGCGTCCATCAAGGCTGTGAAGGCCGTGCCGGGACTGGCCTATTGCGGTGTGGACTTCCTGCTGGAGGACCACACGCGTCCCCTGCACGAGCAGGAGGGTGCGATCTGTGAGCTCAACGCGGTGGCGGCCCTGCCGGTGGCGGAGTACCCGATGTTCGGCACGCCGCGGCGCGTGTCGAGCCAGTTCCTGAGCCGCGCCGCCGGCGAGTTCGGACTGGAGACCCTCCCGGAGCGCGCCGAACGGCTCAGTGTGCGCATCCGCGCCCGTGGACGCGTGGTCGGCGTCGGCTACCGCGGCTGGTTCGCCCGCCGCGCCACTGAGTATGGCTGCACCGGGTGGATCCGCCATCATTCCGACCGTTCGGTCGAGGCGGTCGTGTCCGGGCCGACGGACGCCGTCGCGGCCCTGGCCACCGCCGCGGTGCTGGGCCCGCGGCGCGCCCGGCCGACCTCCGTGACCACCGTCCACGTGCCGGACCCCGGCGTGGAGGGGTTCGAGGTGCGGCAGCGCCACGGCCGGGGACGGTCGGCGCCCCGCAGCCTGCGCACTCGGGCGCTGCGTGCGCTGCGCCATCCGCGGCGTGCGGCTCGCGTGCTGCGCGATCCCGCCCGCATCGCCTCCGCCGTGAAGCGACGCAGCGTCCGCCTGATCCGGAAGGGGAGCCGATGACCACCTCACCTCATGACCCGGCGGCCGCCGATCGGCCCGTCATGCCGTCGGCCGCCGACTGCCCGGCCGAGCTGATCGACGGGTGGCTCGTCCACACCGCCGCCCTGCAGGCCGGACGCGGGACGCTGCTCTTCCCGGGCCAGGCCCTGCTGCTCACCCACGAGGGCGGGGCACTGGACGGGGGCTCCTTCGCCCACGGCGTGCCGCAGCAGACGCAGCTCTCCACCGCGACCCTCGTCCAGGATCGGCGGGTTCGGCGGGCGATGTTGGAGCAGCACCGGATCCGTGTCCCCGAGGGTGCGACCTTCACGATCGGCCGCGGCACGCGAGCCGCTCTGGACTTCGCCGAGCGACGCGGCTTCCCCGTGGTGCTCAAGCCGATGGTCGGAGACAACACCGTCGAGACCCGGACCGGCATCGCCGGCACCGAGGAGCTGCTGGAGGGCATCCGCGACCTGCGAGTGGCTCCGCAGCTGCGCCCGGACTACACCACGGCCTCCTACGCCTTCACCGCGATCCACACCCCGCGGGAGGAGGACCAGAGCCGCACCCGGAAGAATTACCGGTACCTGGTCGAAGAGCACGTGCGGGGAGAGTTCCTGCGCTTCCTGCTCATCGGCGGGGCGGTGGTCTCCGCCTTCAGCTCACCCGATGGGGCGTGGGGCCTCGACGGCGGCCGGGAGCTGCTCGAGGAGGTCCATCCCAGTCTGGTGGCGCATGCGCGGGAGGTCGCGGAGGTCTTCCCGGGCCTGGCCGTCATCGCTGTGGACGTGGTGCTCAGCCGGGGTGCCGAGGTGGCGCGAGAGGATCAGGACGTCACCGTCGTGGACGTCTCCGAGCGGCCGTGGCTGGCCATGCAGGCCTCCCGGGACCCCGAGGAGGCGCTGCTGCTGGCTCGCCGCCTCGTGGAGAGCACCGTGGCCCGGACGGAGGACGGGACGCTGCCGCAGCCCCAGGCCGAGGTTGCTCTCGACGTGCGGTGGGAGGGCGTCTCCGTCATGGACGCCTTCCTTGAGCACCTCCGTGCCGCGGCCTCGCGGGCCGGGCTGCGCGGACGGGCGGAGGCCGAGGACGTCGTCGGCGGCATCGCCCGCGGCCACCTGGAGGGCTCCGCCGCCGCCGTCGCGCTGTTCAACGAGCTGGCTGTGGCCGGCCACCTCGCCGGTGAGCACCTGATGGCCGTCGACTCTCGGCGCGCGGAGCCCACCGGAGCGGAGAGCTTCACCCTAGGCGTGCCGGCAGCGGGCGACGCATCACCCGCTGCCGAGGGCGGGCCATCGACGTGAGCTGCCCGCGCGGGCAGTACAGCGCCTGAGCACGCGTGATATCCCCCATTGAGTCGTATGGCACCGCCCAGATGACTGTTGCTGAGCCTCGCTCTGGGGAGCATTCCTCGTACCACCGGCACACTGTAGATGCTGAAACGTGACAGTCGTGCCCCTCCTTGAGAAAGAGAGAAAATGATGGACCTTCGAGGTGTCGACCCCGATGAGCTGATGTGGGAGCCCCGGCTGAACAGAGTCGCGGCCCAGTTAGTGACGAAAGCCGGAGCTCGGGACGGAGGATCCATCACATGGCTCAGCACTCGGCAAGGAGTGCTGGCTGCTCGAGGGCGACGCTACGTCATCGACGGGGCGATCAATCATGAATCCGCAGTGGCTGCGGCCATCGTCGACGACAAGGATCTGTCACGGCGCTTCCTCGAGGCTGCCGGCGTACGGACTCCCCGGGGGATCGCGGCCCGTGACGCTGAGGAGGCCGTGGCTTGGGCGGAGACCCTGCACGGTCCTGTGGTGGTGAAACCCCAGATCGGCTCCAGGGGGCGCGGGGTGACTGTCGGACTCACGGACGCCGAGAGCATCAGGGCCGCATACAAGCGAGCAGCCAAGCGTGGCCGGGGCGTCGTGGTGGAGGAGCAGATTCCCTTCGCAGAGGAGTACCGGTGTGTGGTCACTCCACACCAATGCTTCGGAGTGATTCGTCGAGTGCTTCCCCGCGTCGTGGGTGACGGGGTGAGCACGGTGGAGGAGCTCATTGACGCGAAGAACATCGTGCGGCGCCAGAACCCTATGTTGGAGCGGCTGCCCATTCCCAAGGATCACGTCGTGGAAACCGTGTTGGCGGCTCAGGGCTTGAGCCTTGCTTCTGTGCCTGCCCCGGAAGACGAGGTCTTGGTGCGCAACGTGGGAGGGCTTTCCGGCGGGGGCGAGCCTCATGAGGTCTCGGACACTGTCGCCTCCGAGGTCCCGGCGCTGGCTGTGGCGGCAGCCGGAGCGCTTCCAGGCTTCCACTGGGGCGGTATCGACGTGGTCACCGATGAACGGACTGGCGAGCCTTGCGTCCTGGAGGCGAACATCAACGCGGGCTACGGCGGAGCCACTCACCCGGTCGAGGGCAGCCCGCGGGACGTGGCCGGAGCCGTGTGGACGATGCGGCGTGAGCATGGTTCCGCAGATGCGGAGCCGATCGGACCTGTCCCACTCGTGTCCGCCGCTCCCAGAACGGTGAGGGAGCACGTGGGCGAGGCCTGGCCTTCTGGCGTGCAGTCGGCACTGCTGGGCCAGGTCATGCAGAGTCTCCTGACCGAAGACGGCTGGCACGTTCTGTCACTGGGTGGGGTGTTCCATGCGCGCAGGCAGTCAGGAGAAGAGTTCTGGTTCCTGCGGAGCGGGGCCACGACGAGTGACATGCTGTCACCTCGGCGGTTCATGCGCCGTCATGAGATGTTCAGGCGACTGCTGGCTGAGGCGCAAGTGCTCCGCCCGAAGGGCGCACTGGTCTCTGAGCCTGCCGACTGTCGGCGCGCGTTCGGGGGGACGAAGCCGCGACTGACTCTGATCCCGGAGAAGGCGTCTTGGGGGGCGTCAAGCCAGCGCACAGTGTCCTACGACATGGCCATGGAACTGGTCAGCGCTGAGGGAGGAGAGTGGTACGCGCAGGTGCGCCGAGCCGGTGTCCGACTCCGCATCTACGCAGGACGTGACAGAGGCTGGTGCGTCACGAGGGCACGTTCCGATGACACTGCGCTGCCGGAGCATGTACTGGAGGCGTCCGTCACTGCGGCTGTCCTCGCGGTGCGCGCGATACCTGAACTGCGTTGGGCGGCAGTGGACCTGGTCGTGCCCAAGAGTCAGGACGGCGAATGGGCGCGACCTCTGGTCGAGGGGATGGCCTCCCGGCCCTCGCTGGCCGGGGACCACCACGTGATCGCAGGGAGCTTGCGTGAGTTCGTCCGATGGATGGCTTCTTCCGCGGCGGAGAATGAACTCGCCTCGACTGATGCCACGGTGACGAGTGGCCCCGCAGAGGAGTCTGAGAAGGGCGGATCAGCCGAAATCATCTCCACCGGTCGGGGGGAGGAGCCCGGGCCGGTGTGGCCCAGCGGATTCGAATCCCACCTCGTGAGGCAGATCTACGGCGCGCAGCGCCTCTCCAGCGGGACCATCGCGACCGAGGCGTGGCGCCGAGGCCTGAGCGTGCAGTTCACGGGTGCGACAGGTGTCACCTTCACCGTCAGTGATGGTGACCGCAACGTGGCGTTCAACGGGTCGAGATCCTCGTTCACCACGAAGGAAGCCCATGAGATCGTCGAGGACAAGGACCGTGCCTTGGCCCTGCTTCGGGGTGCGGGTGTGCCTGTCCCGATGTCGCAGGTGGTGCCGGACGGGGCTGCGGCCGATGAGGTGGTCGACCTGGCTGACAGGGACCACCAGTGGCCGGTCGTGGTGAAGCCTGCTCGGGGGAGCATGGGCCGAGGAGTCTTCGTCAACATCACGACTGCCGAAGGTCTTCGTGAGTACTACGAACACCTCCGTCGGCAGCCGAAGACCGGTCGGATTCTCCTGGAGGACCATGTGGCCGGGGACGACTATCGGATCTACGTCGTCGGAGACTCTGCAGTCGGTGCCTGCTTGCGGGTGCCGGCTCATGTCATCGGCGACGGCGCCAAGGATGTGAAGACACTCATCCGGGAGAAGAACTCCGACCGGCGACGCAACCCATTCCTCTCCAAGGGCCTCATCCGGCCGGACATCGAAACGGAACGGCTCCTCGATCGACAGAACCTCACCATGTCGGACGTTCCGGAGGTTGGCCAGCACGTGCAGCTGCGGGATAAGGCGAACGCGAGCGCAGGGGGCGACTCCGAAGACGTCACCGATGATCTGCCCCAGGAGGTGCTGCGGTCGGCAGTCGCCGCCGTACAGGCGATCCCGGGACTTGCTGCGGCCGGCGTGGACGTCCTCTACGACAGGGCCACCGGCGAGTACGTGGTCATCGAGCTCAATGCTCGAGCGCACATCGGGTTGAACATGTATCCCACGCGAGGACAGGGTCGGCCCGTGCCTACAGCGATCATCGACCACTTCTTCCCGGAATCCACGCGCGGGTCGGAGAGCACTGAGAGCTTGGCACTGAACATCGATGATCTGCTCGTCCCGCTCAGCAGGGGAAGCGCCTCGGCCGTCACTGTAGCTCCGCTGCCGGACCATCTGTACCCTGTGCGGCGCTACCACTCCTTCGAACCCGGGCTGACGCTGACCGATCGGCAGGTGAGACTCTTGGCGCGAGCTGCTCGTCAGGCCGGCGTCTCGGGAGGCGTCCGATATGAGACCGATGCTCCTCGCTTGGTCGTTGCAGGAACGAGCGAGAGCGTGAGGGACTTTACGGAGCGAGCCGAACGGCTCCTGAATCGTGCCCTTGTCCACTCGAGGCGGTGGCCGGGAGTGGTCTTCGAAGGGTTCTTCATCGCACCGAGACTTCCGCTGCTTCTGCCCGGAGAGCACGAGTGACCAACAAGTTGAGTCGAACTCCCCGGTACGGTCGACGTGACGGCACCGGGGAAGGGCCCGGGCCACGCCGCCGTCGGGCGATAGAGTGACAGTGGCATCCGACTGGTTGCTCCAGAGACCGAAGGACTGACGTGACAGACGCATCGAACACTCCCTCCGGAGCCGCTCCCGCGGCGAAGAGCACCCCATCCCAGGACCGTCCTGCTGTGATCGTCGGCCAGGGGTATGTGGGGCTGCCGTTGGCGCAGGCGGCGGTGGCTGCCGGGATCCCTACGGTGGGGTTCGATGTCTCGGAGTCTCTGGTGGGGGATCTGAATGCGGGTGTCTCGCATGTGGATGATCTCTCGGATGCTGATGTGGCGGTGATGCTCTCGCAGGGGTTCCGGGCTTCTGCTGATCCGTCCGGGTTGGAGTCGGCGTCGGTGATCGTGATCTGTGTGCCGACTCCTCTGAGTGAGGAGGGTGGCCCGGATCTGCGGGCGGTGGAGGCCTCGGCGCGCACGATCGCTGAGCATCTCTCGGCGGGGACCACGGTGATCCTGGAATCGACGACGTATCCGGGCACCACTGATGGTGTGGTGCTGCCGATTCTGGAGTCCTCGGGTCTGGTCCATGGTCGGGACTTCCTGCTGGCCTATTCCCCGGAGCGGGTGGATCCGGGATCCACTCGTTTCGGGATCACGAACACGCCGAAGCTGGTGGGTGGGCTCAGTGCTGAGGCGACTCAGGCGGCGGTGGCGTTCTATTCGCGGTTCGTCGATGAGGTGGTGCCGATGTCGGGTACCAAGGAGGCGGAGACGGCGAAGTTGTTGGAGAACACGTATCGGCATGTGAACATCGCGTTGGTCAATGAGATGGCGCGGTTCTGTCATGATCTGGGGATTGATATCTGGGAGGTGATCCGGGGGGCGGCGACGAAGCCGTTCGGGTTCCAGAAGTTCACTCCGGGTCCCGGGGTCGGGGGTCACTGCATTCCGATCGATCCGAATTATCTGAGTTTTCAGGTGCGGAAGACTCTGGGGTATCAGTTCCGGTTCGTGGAGTTGGCTCAGGAGATCAATAATTCGATGCCGCAGTATGTGGTCTCGCGGGTGGGGGATGCGCTCAATGAGGTGGGTAAGCCGCTCAACGGTTCCACGGTCCTGCTGCTGGGGGTGACCTATAAGCCTGACATCGCTGATCAGCGGGAGTCTCCGGCGGTGCCTGTGGCCAAGGTGCTCACGGAGAAGAAGGCTGAGGTCCGGTTCCATGATCCGTATGTGGAGTCTTGGCATGTCGATGGTGGGGTGCTGCAGCGGGTTCCTGATCTCGAGGAAGCGCTTGTGGGAGCGGATGTCGTGGTGATTCTGCAGCCGCATGGTGTCTATGATCTGGAGGCGATCGGGCAGGTTGTCAGGCGGGCTGGGGGGTTGGTCTTCGATACTCGGGGGGCGACGTCCTGTGATGACATCGAACGACTCTGAGGCGGACTCGGTGACTGACCGGCCGAGACGAAGGGACACACCATGACGCATCCGCGCCGCCGCGTGCTGCTGCTCAGCGACGACGACGTCGTCACCGGCACCCTGCGCCGGCTCGCCCGCATCGGGGAGCACCTGACGGCGGAGGCCGACGTCGTCATGGCCACCCTCGCCGGCCAGGCGGCCGCCGGGCCGCAGGCGCCGAGCTTCCCGCTGCAGCGGATCGGCTCCCACCACAGCCTCAACGCTGATCGCGAGGTCTGGGAGCGCGACTATCTGCTGCCTCGCCTGGACCGGCTGATGAGCGGATTCGCCCCGGATGTGCTGGTGGTCGACGGTGACTTCCCCGCCCGGGTGCTGGACCGTCTCGACCGCGCCCACCCGGCGGTCCAGCTGCATGTGACCTCGGCGGCGGAGACTGCTCCCGTGGGCAGGCCGCGGGCCCGCAGCGCAGGCGCGATGGTGCACCTCGGAGAGATCACCGAGGACGACGGTGAGTCGGCCGATGCCACGGCCCCGCTGCTCGACGCGGCCGTCCTGGGTGCCACCGGAGGAGCCCTCACCGAGGACGGCGGGGGTGGTGGCGCCAGGCGGCCCTGTGTGGTGCTGGACCTGCCCGGGCTGAGCCCCGACACCACCGCGGCTGTGGAGGACCTCGCCCTGGAGTTCTTCGCGGCTCGCCGTCCCGAGTGGAGGGTCGCCCTGCTGGACTCTGCCGTGGCCCGTCGGGCCGCCCCCGGCGTGGAGAGGATCTCCGGAGGGGCCACCGCGGAGCTGGTCTCCCGCACGGTCGGCGCCGTCGCCGTGCCGGGGCACCGGGCCGTGCACACCTGGAGCCCGACGCGGATCCCCACCCTGTGGCTCACCGAGGGGCCTGGTGGGGAGAAGCCGATCCGCGGGGCGGCAGAGCGGCCCCGCCGTCGTCTCCGGCCCGACCAGCAGGAGGCGCTGCGACGCCGCGCGACCCAGGCCGTTCAGGCCGGCTGGGGGCATCACACCGAGGTGGAGGGCCCACAGGACATCGACGCGCTGCGTGCCCGGCTCACCGGAGCCCTGGAAGTCCTGGACGACGGGGGCTGGGCGCCCGCCGGCCCGGCGCGGATGCCGGAGGACGGCGCAGAGCAGGCTGCCGAGGCGATCCTGAGGGCGGCCTCCGCCCAGGCCCCGGCCTGACGCGCCGCCGGGGAGACGGCACAGACGACAGTGGGCGGGGCTCCCAGACCGGGAGCCCCGCCCACTGTGCGATATGCGATGTGTGTGCTGTGTCAGACGGGTGCGGTGCAGGCCGCCTCAGATGGTGACGTCGCCCGCGGGGGTCCGGAAGGTGGCGGACATGATGCCCGGTGTGCCGGAAGGTGCCACCCAGTCGACCTCGACGTCCTCGAACGGGTCAGCCTTGGGGCAGGCGAGCCAGTCGGCCACGCGGTCCGGGGACCCGGCGATGGCCAGGCGGATGAGCTCAGCCTCGGGCGGGTAGGCCTGCGAGGGATGCAGGTCCTCGGTGCCCTCGTCCCAGCGGAGCAGGTAGGGCACCTGGGGGTCTGCGATGAGACCCTTGATGCCGATCTGCTGCCAGGTGAGCTCCTGGCCGTCCGGGAACTTCCGATTGCCGGGCACGGACTTGCGCCCCAGCCGGTCCTCGAAGGGGGAGAGGTCGTCGACGGTGACGCACCATCCCATCCAGCCGCCTCCCACCTGGGAGCGGTTCCGCACGGCCTGGCCGAACGGTGCCTTGTCGGCGGAGGGGTGGTCGAGGACCTCGACGATCTCCAGGTACTGGCGGTTCTTCAGAGGAATGATCGAGCTGCGTGTGCCGAAGCGCGGATGGATACCGCCCTTGACGCGTTCCACGCCCAGCTGACCGACAATCCTCTCGACCGTGGCATCCATGCCATCCGGGCCGACCGCATACGAGACGTGATCCAAGCGCATCATGGGTCCATACTGACACCAGCGTGGGCTTCGTCACCAATCGAGAGCGGCTCCGTGACGAGGAGGCGCTGCCTCCCCATTCTTCTACCAGGTGTAGAAACATTCTCGGACGCGGTGATCCGAGCCTTGCTGTCCCGCGTATCCTGGTGGGGTGCTCAAGACCGCGCTGCAGCCCAAATGGATCGCGATGCTCGCCCTGGCCCTGATCCTGGCCACGGTGTTCGTCGTGGCCAGTGCCTGGCAGTTCGGCCAGTCGCGGGCCGAGGAGACACCCTCCCGGGAGGTCACCGAGGAGCCCGCGCCGCTGACCGAGGTCTACGCGCCGCAGCGTGCGATGACCGCCCTGGATGCGGATCGGATCGTCACTCTCTCCGGCGAGTTCGTCGAGGACTCCCAGGTGCTGATCTCCGAGCGGCTGCAGGACGGTGAGCCCGGATGGTGGGCCGTCGCCGCCTTCGCAGTGGACGGCGCCCCCGACGGTGAGGTCATCCCCGTGGTCCGCGGGTGGACCGACGACGTCGACGCCGTGGACGCCCCGCCTGCGGGGCAGCAGCTCGAGCTGCGCGGGCGCCTGCTGCCGCCTGAAGCTCCCGTGGCCGGGGAGCGCGAGGCCGCCCACGTGTTCGCCAGCCTGTCCCCGGCGGAGCTGATCAACGTGTGGGATCTGCCTTCCTACTCCGGATTCGTGGTCGCCTTCGACGTCGTCGACGAGTCCGGCCATGAGATCGGGGCTGAGGCCGAAACCGTCCCTCTGGAGCCGGTCTGGGTCGGACCACAGCCGGAGGGATCCTCCGTGAACTGGCTGAACCTCTTCTACGCCGTGGAGTGGGTCGTCTTCGCCGGTTTCGCCTTCTTCCTGTGGTGGCGACTGGTCAAGGACGCCCATGAGAAGTCGCAGGAGGCCGCGGTGCTCGACACCGAGTGGGAGCAGCAGTGGAAGCAGGAGTACCTGGCCGCCGTCGCCGCCGGACAGAGCCCTCGGGAGGCGGAGGAGACCGCCACCGCGGAGGCGGCGCGCAAGCTCGATGAGAAGGACACGTGATGCCTGAGAACACCGGAGACGCCCCGCAGGTGACCGAGGTGCCTGCCGCGCCGAAGCGGCCCCAGAAGCGGCGCTTCCAAGGCACCATGCAGCAGATCAGCGGCTCGCTGACCTTCTACAAGGTCTTCGCCTTCACCACCGGCATCATGCTGCTGATCCTGGTGGCCAAGATGATCATGGACTACGGCTTCGGCTATGAGCTCTACGCCGGCGGCACCACCGCCGAGGGTACGGCCAACACGCTCGGCTTCCATCCGAAGGAGTCGGTCAGCGGAGGCACCGGCATCTCCTATTGGACGGCGGTGATCCACGGCTGGATCTACGTGGTCTACGTGATCGCCGGGTTCCGTCTGTGGTTCCTGATGAACTGGCGGTTCTCCCGTCTGGTGACCATCGTGCTGGGCGGAGTGGTGCCGTTCCTGAGCTTCATCGTGGAGCGTCGGATCGCGGCCGAGGTGCGCCGGGACATCGAGGCCAACCCGGAAGCCGTGCGGCGATACTGAACCGCCTGTGACTCGCTGACGATCGGACGCCGATCGGCCCGCCAGCCTCTCCTGGCGGCCCGTGCTCCGGCTGCCATGCGGCGCCCTCACCGACGTGGTGGGGGCGCCGTCGTCGTACCGCCGTGCTCTCTCGGACCGATGGCGGCTCCTTCCGTGCTGACAGACAGGAAATCCCTGGTCAGAAGCTGAATCAGGCATACGGGGGCGCTCCATCGACGTCCCGCTTCATCGATGGAATCTCTCGTTGTGATCTCTTGCACAACGGCGTCCCGGACATTATTGTGCCTCATGTCACAACAAATTCCCAAGACCGTGGCGCTGCTCTTTTCCCTGCATCTGTGTCACCGCACCTGATTCACCGCACCTGAGAGGAACCGCACCATGAGGCATACCGTGCGCACCCGTCCCTGGAGGACCCTTCCATGGAGGACCGCTGCCCTGAGCATCACGGGAGCACTGCTGCTCACCTCCTGCGGGGGAGCCGGATCAGCCGAGGAGGACGGCGTCGAGCTCGATGAGGACCAGGTGGGCGTGGGCGCCATGGAGGACTTCGGCGTCGACGACACCTTCGTGGCCACCGAGCCGGTCGAGTTCTCACTGCTGTATCGGAACAATCCGGACCACGGCCTCGACGAGGACTGGATGTTCTTCGATCAGCTCGAGGAGGAGCACAACGTCTCCCTGAGCCTGGTGGACGCCCCGCTGAGCGACTTCGAGGAGCAACGTTCCCTGCTCATCGGCGCCGGCGAGATGCCCGACTACGTCCCTGTGACCTACCCCGGACAGGAGGTGCCCTACCTCAGCGGCGGCGCGGTCCTGCCGATCAGCGACTACCTGGACTACATGCCCAACTTCACCGACAAGCTGGACCGCTGGGAGCTCTGGGACGAGTTCGACGCCCTGCGGCAGGAGGACGGCAAGGCCTACATGCTGCCGGGCCTGCGGGAGGACCCGTTCTACATCTTCAGCCTCGTAGTCCGGGGTGACATCTGGGACGAGCTCGGACTGGAGAACCCGGAGACCTGGGACGAACTGGCGGACCAGCTGCGGGAGGTCAAGGAGGCCTACCCCGACATCACGCCGATGTCCGACCGCTGGGAGTTGCAGAGCACCCTGAACATCGCGTCGGCCAACTTCGACACGATCGCCGGCTGGGGCTACGGGCAGGGCCTGTACTTCGACCACGACGCTGACGAGTTCATCTACGCCGGGGCCTCCGACGAGTACCGCGAGCTGCTGGAGTTCTTCGCGGGCCTCGTGGAGGAGGGCCTCATGGACGCCGAGACCATGACGCAGGACGACCAGATGGCGGAACAGAAGTTCTCCGCCGGAGAGTCCTTCGTGATCGGCGGCAACGACGAGTCCACGACCATCTACCACCGAGGGTTCGAGGAACTCGGCACCGAGGGGGCGGAGGCCCGCCTGATCCCCATCCCCGGCGGACGCGACGGCGACTTCGTGCACAGCGGAGCCCGGTTCGACTCAGGCCTGATGATCGCGAACTCGATGGCGGACCAGGACGACTTCATGGCGCTGCTGCAGTTCATCGACTGGCTCTACTACTCGGACAACGGCCTCGAGTTCGCCACCTGGGGCGTGGAGGGCGAGACCTACGAGCGGGACGCCGACGGTGAGATCGCACTGGACGAAGACATCGACATCAACAGCCTCCACCCGGACGCGGAGGAGCACCTGCTCCGGGACTACGGCTTCCACAACCAGCCGTTCATGCATGCCGCCGGCTCCCTGACCGAGTTCGTGCACTCCGGCCTGCGTCCTCACGTCATCGAGTGGCAGGAGAGCATGCAGCACAAGGAGGAGCGCCCGGTGACTCCGGCGCATCCCTTCACCGACCTGGAGCTGGAGCAGCTGGGCCTCTGGTCCACGAGTCTGACCGACCACGTCCAGACCGCCACCGCCCAGTTCATCCTCGGGCAGCGCAGCTTCGACGACTGGAACTCCTATGTCGCCGAGTTGGAGAACCTCAACATGCAGAGCCTGGTGGACATGGCCAACGAAGCCTATGAGCGGGCCCAGGAGCAGATCGACGAGCAGATCGACGACGAGTCCGACGAGCAGAGCGAGGGTGACGGCGATGCATGAGGTCCCAGGCAGGACCACGACGACCGCCGTGCTCGGACTGAGCGCCCTGCTGCTGGCCGGGTGCGGCTCGGGGTCGGCCACCGAGACGGCTGAGATCGACGAGGAGGCGCAGAGCGTCGGCGCGATGGAGGACTTCTCCGTCGGAGACTCCTTCGTCGCCGAGGAGCCGCTGAGCATCTCGCTGCTGTATCGCGACCATCCCAACTACCCGTTGCAGGACGACTGGCTGATCCTCGAACACCTCGAGGAGGAGCACGGGGTCACCCTCGACCCGGTGGTCGCCCCACTGAGCGACTTCGAGGATCGGCGCTCGGTGCTCATCGGCTCCGGCGAGATCCCCGACTATGTGCCGGTGATGTGGCCGGGAGACGAGATCCCCTACATCTCCGGAGGGGCGCTGCTCCCGGTCAGCGACTACCTGGACTACATGCCCCACTTCACCGACAAGCTGGAGCGGTGGGAGCTGCAGGAGGAGTTCGACCAACTGCGGCAGGAGGACGGCAAGGCCTACATCCTGCCCGGCCTGCGGGAGGACCCCTTCCACAACTGGTCCGTGGCCATCCGCGATGACATCTGGGCGGACATGGGCTTCGAGGACCCGGAGACCTGGGAGGAGTTCCAGGACCAGCTGGAGCAGATCTCCGAGGAGCACCCCGAGATGACCCCATGGTCCGACCGGTGGGAGATGAACGCCACCTTGAACCTCGCCGGGCCGTCCTTCGACACCGCCGGCGGCTGGGGGCTGGGCAACGGACTCTACTTCGATGCCGACGCCGACGAGTTCGTCTTCACCGGGGCCACCGACGAGTACCGGGCGATGATCGAGTACTTCGCCGGACTGGTGGCAGACGGCCTGATGGACTCCGAGTCGATGACGCAGGACGACGACTCCGCCGTGCAGAAGTTCGCCTCCGGGCAGTCCGCGGCCATCGCCTCCAACGAGGAGGAGCTGCAGACTCTGCGCACCGCCTTCGAGGAGATCGGGGAGGACGACGCCGAGGTCCGGATGATCCGCGTGCCCGCCGGACCGGCGGGCGACAACGTCGCCGGTGGGGGACGCTTCGACGTCGGGATGGTCCTGGGCGCCCATACGGCGCAGCGCGAGGACTTCATCGCGATGCTGCAGTTCCTCGACTGGCTCTACTACTCAGACGAGGGCCTGATCTTCGCCACCTGGGGTGTGGAGGGCGAGACCTACGAGATCGACGAGGACGGCGAGCGGGAGCTGGCCGAGAACGTGGACATCAAGGGCTTCAACCCGGGGGCCGAGGAGCACCTCTCCATCGACTACGGCTTCTACAACGGGGTGTTCACGCATAACTTCGGCTCCGACACCGAGATCTTCCTGTCCCTGATGAGCGACGAGATCGTGGAGCTGCAGGAGCAGATGGCCGACAAGGAGGAGCTGCCCCTGCAGCCGAGCATCCCCTTCAGCGAGTTGGAGCTGGAGCAGGCCGCGCTGTGGCAGAACTCGCTGACGGACCAGGTGGACCAGGCCACCGCGCAGTTCATCCTCGGTCAGCGGGACCTGGACGACTGGGACTCCTATGTGGCCGAGCTCGAGGCGCGGAACATGAACGACTACGTCGAACTCGCCAATGAGGCCTACCAGAGGGGTCAGGAGATGCTGGACGAGCTCGACGAGGTCGACGGGCCCGGGGAGGACGACTGATGACGACCATTCAGTCCACCCCCGGTGGCCCGCCGGGCCGTGGGACGGCCGCCGTCGCCGTCGTCGAGGACGCCGCCGCGGCGGCCGGCGGACGCCGTGGTCGGGGTGGGTATGCGGGGACCAATGACACCAATACGTGGCGGCATGCGTTGCGGAAGGATTGGCGGCTGTACAGC
>NZ_JBQYEY010000024.1:50564-50941 GCF_052656005.1 Nesterenkonia sp. K-15-9-6 | reverse complement strand
GACGATGACTCTGACGAGGACGATGACTCTGACGAGGACGATGACTCTGACGAGGACGATGACTCTGACGAGGACGATGACTCTGACGAGGACGATGACTCTGACGAGGACGATGACTCTGACGAGGACGATGACTCTGACGAGGACGATGACTCTGACGAGGACGATGACTCTGACGAGGACGATGACTCTGACGAGGACGAGGACTCTGACGAGGACGAGGACTCTGACGAGGACGAGGACTCTGACGAGGACGATGACTCTGACGAGGACGAGGACTCTGACGAGGACGATGACTCTGACGAGGACGATGACTCCGACGAGGACGATGACTCCGACGAGGACGATGACTCCGACGAGGACGATGACTCCGACGA
>NZ_JBQYEY010000024.1:0-50554 GCF_052656005.1 Nesterenkonia sp. K-15-9-6 | reverse complement strand
GACGAGGACGATGACTCCGACGAGGACGATGACTCCGACGAGGACGATGACTCCGACGAGGACGATGACTCCGACGAGGACGATGACTCCGACGAGGACGATGGTGGTCAGCCGGAGGGCAGGCCGGTGCAGCCCGAGGGTCGTCCCGTCGATCCGGATGAGCGCCCGGCCGATCCCGAAGGCGCTCCGGAGGAGCGGCCGGTGCAGCCCGAGGAACGCCCCGCTGATCCCCAGCCGCGCCCAGAGACGCCCAGTGGGCAGCCCCGTCAGCAGCAGAGCGAGCGGCCTGAGACCGGCGGCCGAGGCAGCGGTGGCGACCGGCCCGATGTCGGCAGCACAACCGACACGAGCACACCCCCGTCGCCCGAACGCGGCGCTGACCGCACAGGCCAGACAGGCCGCACAGGCGGGTCAGGGCAGTCCGACGCCAGTGGGCGATCCAGCTCGGAGCGGCAGTCGAGCGGCTCCGAGCGGGAACAGGGGCAGCAGAGCTCTGAAGCCTCAGACTCTCGAACCGAGGCGCCCTCATCCTCATCAGGCCAGAGAGGACAGACCCCCGGCTCCCAAGACCGCGAACCGGTCCAGGAGCGTCCCGAGACACCCGGTGGATCCGACCGTGGCGATGACTCGGAGAGCTCCGCAGCCGATGACCGGAACGAGGGCATGTCCCGCGCAGACATCAGGGCGCTGCTGGAGCAGCGGCGTGATGCCCAGGAGCAGGCGGAGGCCACCCCGTCCCCGTCCCCGACGTCGGAGCCCTCCCCGCGGGGCTCCGATGATGAGTCGGAGTCGGACTCGGACAGCTCGACGTCCGAAGAGAGCGCTGACTCTGCCGACCCGTCGGAGGGGTCGGCACGGGCCGAGGCTCCCCGCGCTCCTCGGAGCGGCGGCGGTGCTGGAGGCTCAGACCAGGACTGGTCGCCCAGTGACGACGGTGAGCTCCCGGTGGCGCGCGGCGACGAACCTGTGACCTTCGACCCAGGGCCCGCCCCACGAGACGGCGGGTCCGCGAGCGCGCTGGACCGGGGTGCTCCCCCCACAGCGCTGGAAGACCGCTTCCGGGGCTCCTCGGCGGGGTCCTCCGAGATCCCCGGCGCGGGTGCGGAGGCCCTGGAGGCCGGCGAAGGAGGGCAGTCCCCGACCGCGGTCGAGACCGGAGCGGCACCGTCCGCCGATCAGACAGACGCCGCGGACGACGCCGAGGCAGGCGAGGCGCGCGCCATGGAACGGATCGCCGGAGTGCCCACAGGTGCCTGGGCCACTGTCGGCCTGTTCCTGCTGGGTGCCCTCGGCTGGATCCTGTACTTCTTCGGCTGGCGCCCCGGTCGCAGCAGCTGAGGCCGCTGCGGCGCCGCGGGTGACTCTCGCGGGCGCCTTCAGATATACGTCGGCCCTGTCGCGACGCAGGTGAACACTGCTGCGACAGGGCCGACGTGCGTCATGCACAGCTCACGGTGACACGGCTGGACCCCTCAGTCACCGGTGACGAAGAGGACCTGCTGGTCGGCGCCGCCCAGGCGCTCCGACGGAATCCCGTCGATGTCGTCCAGCGGGTGCTCCACTCCGCTGAACTCGACCTCCTCGCCCACCTCGATGGTGCCGTGCTCCGGCGTCGTCACAGAGGGCGCGCCGTCGCGGAAGGAGAACTCCGCGTCCTCGTCGAAGACCAGCACCTGGGGCTGACCGTCCTGAGCCAGCGCCATGTAGCCGCCCGGCCCGATGATCAGCTCACCGGAGACGTCCACTGCGGGGCCCTCCGGAGCCTGACCGGTCACGAAGGCGTGTGGGCTCTCGCCGACGGTCTCCACCGACACGTCGGAGGCGCCGTCGGCCTCCGTCTCCTCAGTCTCCGTCTCTTCTGTATCGGTCTCCTGGGACTCGGCCTCAGCGTCATCCTCGACGTCGGTCTCGTCCTCGGGGGCCTCCACCTGCACGGTGTCCTCGTCACCGGGGGTGTCTGTGGCGCCGTCGTCTTCTGCGGCGCATCCCGTGGCGAGCAGCGCCAGCACCATGGCGCCGGCGGCCAGCGCGCTGCGCGGCCCGGGGGTCGTGGTCGCGGGGGACAGGGTCGATCCTGTGGGCATGGGGTGATCCTTTCTCCGCGGCGCGATGCGCGGGATTCGACTGCAGGCCGGTGGGACGTGGGTCCCAGGCGTCCGGCCTCACCGGGCATAGCGGGCATCCGCCTCCGGTGAGCACATCCTGCCTAAGTGGCACAGCGTGCCATCATGGCAACGTGTGCACGTCGGTCGTGATTCCCGTACTCTGCTGGATGTGACCAGTTCCACCACCCTGACACAGCGTCGCAAGGAGTTCACCCGGCTGGACATCGCCCGCTCCGCGGCTCGGCTGTTCGCGGCCGACGGCGTCTCGGCGGTCACCGCGGAGAGGATCGCCGACGGTGCGGGGGTCTCTCTGCGCACCTTCTACCGGTACTTCCGGACCAAGGAGGAATCGGTGGCGCCGCTGCTCAGCGTCGGTGCCGACCAGTGGCGCCAGGCCCTGGCGGACACGGGGCCAGGTGACCCGCGGACCGCCATCCCGCAGGTCATCAGGGCGCTGCTGGACGTCGACGGCGGCGCCGAGGACTCCACGCGGCGGATGATGCGGGGCCTGCTGCGGGCGGCCGCCGAGGACGACGCCCTCCTGGCGGTCTGGGACCGCGTCAATCGCGATTCCGAGGAACGACTGCAGGAGGTCATCACCGGCCTCGTGCCGGAGGTGGATCCGCTGGCCGCGCGGCTGATGGCCGCAGCGGCCACCGACGCCGTCCGGATCGGATTCGAGCACTGGGCCGCCGACGCCGGGTGTTCCGAGCCGCCCGCCGAGCTCGCCGTGCGGGCCTTCGAACAGCTGTCCCGCGGGATCCTCCTGCACGGCTGACGCGCCGCAGATCCCGGCCGCTCAGCTCAGTCGGATGGCCCGGACCACCACGTCGTGCAGCGTGACGCTGTCCTGTCCGCGCAGAGTCGTCCGGCTCATCTCCGCTGCGGTCTCGATCCGCCAGGACGACTCGTCCAGCAGGGCGGCGACGTCGGCGGCCCGGACCTGCGCCTCCAGCGGTGGATTCCCCCGGTGGCCGGGAGCATCGTGCTCGGCCGTGCCGTGTGCGTCAGCGTCGTGTCCGGGAGCGCCGTGTGCGTCAGCATCGTGTTCGTGAGCGTCGCCCTCGCCGTGCAGGTGGCCGATGATCAGCAGCGTGCCTCCCGGCGCCACCCACCCTGAGACGCGTCGGTAGAAGTCCAGCTGCGGAATCGTGGGATGCGCATAGTGGGTCGTCACCAGGTCGTACTGCCCTTCCGGTACCCAGGTGGTCAGATCGGCGGCGATGAGCTCCACACGCGGATCCATGCCGCGGGCGCGCAGGATCCGTGCGGCCCGGTCCAGTGCCGTCCGGGAGATGTCGACGCCGGTGACCTTCCATCCCTGCTCCGCGAGCCATCCGGCCTCGATCCCGTGGCCGCAGCCCGCGTCCAGGGCGCTCCCCGGTGACAGCGGAGAGATCTCACGCACCAGATGCGGATTGGGGTCCCCCGGGCCTGAGCTCATGGCGGTCTGTGACGGGTAGGGCCCCGGTGATTCCTGGTAGTGCTGTTCCCAGTACTCGGCGTCGAACTGTCGCGTCACGATCTCTCCGCTCTCTGTGGTCGGTGGTGGCCATCGTGCCCCACCGCGGCCCGGCGCTTCCGTGGTGGCCCTCAGGATCAACAACGCTCAGGCGGGGGCGATTCCGCGCCGTGAGCGCCCACCCGAGACTCCTCTCATGAGAATCGTTAGCATGAGTCGCATGGATTCCCGTGAGCGCATCACGCGCGCCTTCTCCGATGCGAGCTCGACCAGCGACTTCGACCGACTCGGAGAGCATCTCTGGAGGCCCATCGGCGCCTCCACCGTAGAACTCTCCGCGCCGCAGGAGGGCGAGCTGGTGCTCGATGCATGCTGCGGCAACGGGGCGTCCGCGTTGCCAGCGGCACGACGCGTGGGTCCCGGCGGTCACGTCGACGCTGTCGACCTCGCCGCTCCGCTCCTGGCCGACCTCGAGCGGCAGGCCGACGGCTTGGAGAGCATCACGTCGGCGGTCGCGGATGTGACGTCCTGGGGCCGGAGCGGATACGACGTCGTCCAGTGCGTCCTGGGGATCTTCTTCTTCTCCGACATGACCGCCGGGACCGAGCATCTGGTGAAGAGGCTCCGTCCCGGCGGTCGTGCCGCTGTCACCATCTGGCGACGCGGCTCCATGGAAGCCTCCGGTCGCCATCTGGCGCAGGCGATCGCGGGCGTGACCGGACAGGAGTTCCCCTCCCGGCCACGCCATCTCCTGGACGAGGTCAACACGTCCGAGACCTTCGGCCCCTGGCTCGCGGACCGCGGGCTCCGGGACGTCGAGGTGACCGAGTCTGAGCTGCGTCTTTCGCTCTCCGAGTCCCTCGCGTGGTTGGTGATCACCGGCTCCGGCTTCGCCGGGATGCTGACTGGCCTCAGTGAGGACGAGACCGAGCGCGTCCGCCAGGAGTACCTGGCGTCCCTGCAGCGGGCAGGGGCTGCTGAGCTCGACGCGACCACGCTGATCGGTGTGGGGTGGGCGTGAGGTGTTCCCTGGGGTCGGCGCTCCCCCTAGGGTCGAGGTCACGCGTGACCGTGCGGTCGGAGAGAGGATGAGGATGAAGTATCTGCTGATCAAGCACTACCGGGGCGCACCTGCGGCGGCCAACGACGTGCCCATGCGGGACTGGACGCCCGAGGAGGTCGCCGACCACGTCGAGTTCATGGAGCGTCTGGCCGAGCGCCTCCAGCAGACGGGCGAGTACGTCAATAGCCTGGCCCTGGCACCCGAAGGCACATGGGTCAGCTCCGATGATCAGGGGGCGCCGGTGGTCGGTGACGAGCTGCCCGAGGAGAAGGACCTCATCGCCGGGTGGATGCTGATCGACGTCGCCGACGAGAGCCGCGCCCGCGAGATCGCTGCAGAGCTGGCCCACGCCCCCGGCGCCGGCGGCAGGCCCGTCAGAGAGTGGCTCGAACTGCGTCCCGCGCTGGGCGCCGCCGCCGGCGAGGGCTGACCGGCTGGCCTCAGCAGCTGAGCTGGGCGCCAGGTCCGAACGCCCAGCCCCAGGCGGCGAACCCGGACAGGGCGATGAAGGTGAGATCGCCCAGGGCGTAGCCCCACTCGCGTCTCACGACGCGCACGGCCGTGGCGCCGGTCATGTACATCATCAGGCCCAGTGCGCTCAGAGGCGCCAGCCAGGCGGCGATGCCGAGAGTCGTCGGCAGTGCGAGTCCCGCGGCGGCCAGCACCTTGAGGGCCGCCAGGCCTTTCAGCGTGCCGGTGTCGAACATGTCCACCCAGTGCTGATTCCTTCCGAGGGCCCGGTACCGCTGACGCGGCAGTGCCAGCAGCGCGATGCCGCCGACCAGGAATCCCACGGCCAGGAAGCCGGTGACGATCCACAGCGCGATCTCCATGAGGTGTCCTCTCATCCGTGACCCGGGGCGCGGGCCTCCATCCTGAGGACGGGGCGCGCATCGGATCTGTGACATCGCCCGAGCCCGAGCCCGAGCCCGAGACCGAGCCCGAGCCCGAGACCGAGTGCGAGCCTTTCGTGCCGGCGGCAGGTGTGGTCTGGCAGGGGAGTCGGCGCTGGCTCCACCTCGATGACCACGCCCTGTTGACGACCTGTATACAGGTCGTCTACGATCATGTGTGACACAGACCACGGAAGGGGTGTCATGTCCATCTTCACCGAGCAGGTCGAGACAGCTGTCGACGGGGCCTACCGCTGGCTCCGCCAGGAGGTGACGTCCCTGCCCTGGAATCAGGAGGCGCACCTCTCCGAGAGCGAGCTGGCTCGCCGCTCGGACTTCTCCCGGACTCCGATCCGGGAGGCGCTCCTCCGACTCCAGGGGGACGGGCTGATCCGCCGACTGCCCAATCGCGGCGTCGTCGTGCCCGCCCTCCAACAGGCGGACCTGGACTCTCTCATGGAGGTCCGGGAGGTCATCGAGATCTGGGCGGCGCGGAAGGCCATCGCCCAGGGCATGGACGTCACGCCGCTGCGGGACCTGCTCGCCGCGCAGGAGGAGGCTGCGGGGGACCCCGTGGAGTTCGTCCGGCTCGACGTCGCCTTCCATCGGACCATCGTCCAGCGGGGCCGGAACTCCGTGTTCGAGGACCTCTATGAGGCCCACCGCTACAAGCAGCTGCGGCTCGGCGTCCAGGCCGTCGAAGCGGCCAACCGCATCGAGGCCGTGATCGGGGAGCATCGGGCGATCGTGGACGCCATCGCCTCCGCCGACCCCGAGGCCGCCGCCGAGGCCACCCGCCGCCACCTGAGCTCCACCGCACGCGTGCTCACTGACGGCCGCTGACCCGCGGTCCGTCTGCTCCCAACCATCGCCACCTGCTGAGAAGGAACCATCAGTGCTGACTCTTCATGTGCCCGGAACAGGGCATGACCTCCAGCTCGACGCGTTCGACGCCGTCGTGGCCGGCTACACGGCCCGCGACCAGGCCGCCGTGGACCATCACATCCAGGAGCTCGCCCGCATCGGCGTCCCTCCGCCGCCGAGGACACCGATGTTCTACCGCATCGCGGCCGAGTCTGTGACCACGGCTCAGTCTGTGGAGGTCTCCTCGGACCGGACCTCGGGAGAGGTGGAGCCCGTCTACATCCGCCATCAGGGCCGCTACTACCTCGGGCTCGGGTCCGACCACACCGACCGACAGCTGGAGACCGAGGACATCGGGCGCTCCAAGCGTGCCTGCCCCAAACCGATGGGACTCCACGTGCTTCCCCTCGGGGACCTGGAGAGCTTCACGCTCGCGGCAGTGGCCGCCCAGTGCCACGCCGACGGCGAGCTCTACCAGGTGGGCAGCTTCGAGTCGCTGCGGGAGCCCCGCGAGATCCTGCCGCTCATGGAGCAGGAGCTGGAGCTCGACGGCGGCGACTACATCTGTTTCGGCGGCACGATTCCGTTGCGTGCAGGAACGTTCCGGTGCGCCACGGAGTGGGAGCTGACCTGCCGCATCCAGACCCCGGGCTCCGCGGGCGACGACGCCCCGGAGCTGACCCACCGCTACACCATCACCAAGGAGAAGTGATCTGCTCATGAGAACCGGCACGGACTATCTCGCCAGCCTCGACGACGGCCGCACCATCCACCTCGACGGCGAGGTGGTCAGCAACGTCGCTGAGCACCCCGCCTTCGCGCCCGTCGCACGGACCATGGCCTCCCTGTACGACACCTCCGCCGACCCCGCCCGGGGCATGCAGTACGAATCCCCGGAGACCGGCGGCACCGCCAACCGCGCGCTGGGGATCCCCCGCAGCCGCGAGGAGCTGGCGGCCCGGCGCCAGGCCACCACCACCTGGGCGCGCCAGACCCACGGCTGGGTCGGCCGCAGCCCGGACCACGTGGGCTCCTTCCTGGCGGCCTTCGCCGCCAACTCCCACGTCTTCGACGTCGAAGGCCGCCCCTTCGCGGAGAACGTGCGCCGCTACTATCGCCGGGTCCTGGAGGAGGACTTCTTCGTCTCCTACGCGATCATCCCGCCGCAGCATTCCCGCGCCACCACGGCCTCCGGCTGGGAGGGGGACTACATCCAGGTCGGCGTCGTCGACGAGACCGAGGAGGGTCTGGTGGTCCGCGGCTCGCAGATGCTGGCCACCGGCGCCGCCGTCGCGGACGAGATCCTGGTGACCTGCATCAAGCCGCTGGGTCCGGATGACTCGGACTTCGCCGTGAGCTTCGCGCTGCCGGTCAACGCTCCCGGGCTGAAGCTGATCAACCGGCGTCCGTACGCGCCGTCGACCACCGGAGCCTTCGACTACCCGCTGACCACCCGCTTCGACGAGCCCGACTCCCTCGTGGTCTTCGACGACGTGCTGGTCCCGTGGGACCGCGTCTTCGTGGACCGGGACCCCGCCATCCTGCGCGCGCAGTTCTTCGCCACCGGCGCCCACGCGCTGGGCAACTGGCAGGCCCAGACGCGCTTCGCCGAGAAGCTGAAGTTCATCGCCTCCATCGCCCGCAAGGTCTCCCAGGTCAACGGCACGGACAAGATTCCGGGCGTCCAGGAGAAGCTCGGGGAGCTCGCCGCGCTGGTCACCTCCGTGGAGTCCTCCCTGCTGGCCGCCGAGTACACCGCGGAGCCTGACGAGAGCGGAATGATGGTCCCCGGCCGGCGCGCCCTCTACGGCGCCATGGGGCTGCAGGCCGAGCTCTACCCGCGAGTCATCCAGATCCTCCGGGACCTGGTCGGCGGAGGGGTGCTGCAGATGCCCGCCAGCCACCAGGACATGCTCAGCGAGACCACCCGCGGCGACGTCGAGCGCTACATCACCTCTCCCGACGTCTCCAGCGAGGAGCGCATCAAGCTGTTCCGCCTGGCCTGGGACGTCATCGGCTCCGAGTTCGCCGGCCGCCACCAGCAGTACGAGCTCTTCTACGCCGGTGCGCCGTTCGTGGTCAAGGGCGTCTACACGTATCAGAACTTCGGCTACCCGGAGCTGCTGGAGGACCTCGACTCCTTCCTGGGCTCCTACAGCCTCGAGCACGACGACGCCGACCTCCGCCCCGCCGCGCTCGGCGCCACCACCTGAACAGGAGAGACCACCATGGCCAAACCAGAATTCGAGTTCACCCCCACCGCCTCGGTCGAGTTCCGGGACTGCGCCCCGCACATCGACGGCCTCAGCGAGGCGATCCTCGCCCAGGACTCCGAGAGCGACGCCGTCACCCGGATCCTGAAGTTCGAGCCCGGGACCGACACCTCGCCCAACGGCGCCCTGACCCACGAGTTCTGGGAGGAGGTCTTCATCTTCGAAGGCTCCTTCCGGGACCTGCGCCTGGACCGTGTCTTCTCCGCCGGGGACTGGGCCACTCGCCCGCCCGGCATGGAGCACGGACCGTGGGTGTCCGAAGAGGGCGCCAAGATGTTCGAAGTCCGCTACTACCAGTGAGGGACTGACATGCCACTGCAGATGACCCCATTCACCGCCGAGCCCGAACCGTTGGCGATGCGCCGCTGCATCGGCCGCTTCCTCACCGGAGTGGCCGTGGTGACCGCCGACGACGGTCTGGAGCAGGCCGGGATGACGATCAACTCGCTGACCTCCATCAGCCTGGACCCGCCCATCGTGATGATCTCGCTCAACTTCGACACCCGCACCGGGGACGCCATCGAGACCAGCGACCGGTACGCCCTGTCCATCCTGAGCAGCAAACAGGAGGCCGTGGCGCGTCAGTTCGCCTCCCGGGGAGGCGAACGCTTCGCCGACGGCAGCTTCGACACCACCCCTTCCGGGCTGCCCGTCATCCGGGACGCGCTCTCCCAGCTGGACTGCCGTGTGGTGGAGAAGCACACCATCGGTGACCACCGGGTCTTCTTCGGCCAGGTGGAGCACTGCCGGGACCGCGACGGCAGCGGGCTGAGCTTCAACGCCGGCCGGTTCGGCGCGTTCAAGGACTTCGGCCATGAGCCCGTGCCGTGGTACGCGTGAGGACATGAGATGACCTCCACGAACAGCTCACCCTCCGCACGCGACGCCGGTGCCGCCGTCGACGACGGGCACACCGACGACGAGCACATCGCTGACGGCGTCCTGGAGTCCGATCGGCTCATCGAACGGGGGCCCGGCCCGCGGGAGAGCATCCGTTCCCTGCGTCGGAGCCTGAACATCTCCAGCGTGGGCGCCGGCATCGTCTCCGCGGTGTTCGGTTGCACAGGTCCCGCGCTGATCATCGTCGACGGCGCCGACAGCGCGGGGCTCACCCCCGGGCAGACGGTCGCCTGGATCTCCGCCGTCTACGTGGTCGGCGGCCTGATCTCCTTCATCATGGGCCTGTACTACAAGCAGCCCATCGTCGGCGCCTGGTCCATCCCGGCGGCGGCCCTGGTGGTCTCCAGCCTCGAGTCCTACTCGTTGGCGGAGATGATCGGCGCCTATCTGGTGGCCAGCGTCCTGGTGCTGGTGCTGGGACTCACGGGGTGGGTCCGGGTGCTGGTGGCCTGGATCCCCATGCCGATCCTCATGGCGATGATCGGCGGGGTGCTGATCCGCTACGCCGTCAATGTGGTCGACGCGACCGCCGCCGCTCCGATCGTGGTGGCCGCCGCGCTGCTCGGATACGTGCTGCTCAGCCGCTTCGTGCGGCAGGTGCCGGGGGTGGTCGGGGCGCTGGTCTTCGGCGTGGCGGCGGTGCTGATCACCGGCGGCATGGACTCCAGCGGGAACGGCTTCACCTGGGTCACCCCGGAGCTCACAGCCCCGGAGTGGAACCTGTTCGCCATGCTCGGGGTCGGCATCCCGCTGGCCCTGGTCATCCAGGCGGAGAACATCCAGTCCATGGGCGTCCTGATCGCCGAGGGCTACCGGCCACCGGTCAACAGCATCACCGTGATCAGCGGGGCCGCCAGCCTGGCCGTGGCCTGGATGGGCGGGCACAATGCCTCCATCGCCGGCCCGATGACTGCCATCTGCGGGTCCCCGGAGGCAGGACGCCTGCGCCGCGACCGCTACGCGTCGGTGCTCGTCAACGGCACGATCTTCGTGACCTTCGGGCTCTTCGCCTCCGTCGCCGTGACCCTGGTGACCACGCTGCCCGCGGCCCTGATCACCGCTCTGGCGGGTCTGGCCATGCTGGGGGTGCTGCTGACCGCGTTCCGCGGCGCGTTCGCGACGTCGACGTTCCGCCTGGGCGCTCTCGTGGCCATGATCATCGGGCTCGCCAACGTCACCATCCTGGGGATCTCCGCCCCGTTCTGGGCGCTGCTGGGCGGCCTGCTGGTGTCCCTGCTGCTCGAGTTCGATGACTTCCGGCGCCCGCAGGGCGCCACCGACCAGGAGAAGGAGGCCGCGTGAAGATCGCCGTCGCCCAGGTGCTCAGCACCGAGGACCCGCAGGTGAACCTGGAGCTCATCAGGACCTACACCGCACGGGCAGTCCAGCAGGGCGCCGACGCCGTGGTGTTCCCGGAGGCCATGCACTGCGCCTTCGGGAACCCGCTGGTGCCGATCGCCGAAGAGACCGACGGCCCGTGGGCCCAAGAGGTGCGCAGCATCGCCGGCCGCCATGGGGTGCTGATCATCGCCGGCATGTTCACCCCCGGCACGGCGTCGGGGGCCGGCCGCCCGCGGGTGCGCAACACCCTGCTCGCGGTGGGCCGGGGCGTGGACGTCACCTATGACAAGATCCACCTCTACGACGCCTTCGGCTTCCGCGAGTCCGACACCGTCGAACCCGGCGCCACGCCGCAGCTGATCCGCCTCGACGGTGTCACGCTCGGGCTGGCCACCTGCTACGACGTGAGGTTCCCCGCGCTGTTCCAGCACTACGCACGGGAGGGGGCCGACGCCGTCGTGGTCTCCGCCTCCTGGGGCGCCGGTGAGGGGAAGATCCGGCAGTGGGAGACCCTGGTGCGTGCCCGGGCGCTGGATGCGACCTGCCATGTGGTGGCCTGCGATCAGCCGGACCCCTGGGTGGTGGGTCGGGAACCGGTGGAGGGCGCCCCCACGGGCGTGGGGCACTCGGCGGTCATCGGTCCGGCCGGACAGGAGCTGGCCGTCGCGGGGACCGGCAATGAGCTGATCCTCGCCACCGTGGACCCGACCGTCGTGGTGTCCACGCGCCAGGTGCTGCCCGTGCTGGCGAACGGCGCCCAGGGGGAGAAGGCCGCTGGCATGAGATCTGCGGATCCAGTGCGCAGCTGACCCCCTCCCGCCGGGAGCACTCCGTCACTGTGCCGCGTGGAACCGGCGGTTCTCGTGAGCAGGGCGGTCGATCTCGTCGACCAGGGCGAGGGCATAGTCGGCCCCGCTGATCTGGGATCGGCCGTCCGGGTCCGTCAGGAGGACCTCGTCCGAGGTGCGGTACTCACCTGTCGACGGGATCTGCAGCTCCGCCCCGAACATCGCTCCGGGGGAGAGGTAGAACCAGCGCGCCCCTGAGGTGTCCTGCTGCAGCACGTCGAGTGCCTCCCGGTGGGCCGTCGCCTCGGGACGGTACTCCGGAGGGAAGTCGGCGGTCTCCATCAGGATCGGCCCGTCCGGGCTGACTCGCAGGCCGCCGGCGCCTCCGACGACGGCGACGCGGCTTCCTCCGCGCGCCGCGGCAGGCAGAACCGTACGCAGATGATCGGACAGACCGGGCTCCCCGGCCGCCGGCAGGGCGAGGACGATGACGTCATGGTCGGTGGCCAACCGGGCCACCAGCTCAGCGTCGGCGGCGGAGCCGGCGATGTGGTGGATCTGCCCCGCGGCGTCGGTGGGAGCAGTCCGGTCCGATCCATTGCGGGACACGGTGGTGACGTGGTGGCCTCGGCGGGCGGCCTCTGCGGCGATGTGTGAGCCTGCGTGGCCGGTGCCTCCGATGACGGCGATGTGAGCCATGGTTCTCCTGTCCGGGTCGGTGTCTCTGACTTTGGTGAATCTACTCCTCACCGGGTGCAAGGTCCCGGTGAGAAGTGGACATATCATGGTGAATATGGGACACGATGCGATTGAGGACGTCGCCTACCGTCCTCCTGCGGGCCAGGCGGGCGAGGTGGAGGTCCACACCGTCGATGACCTGCTGGGCCGGGCCTCGCCCGGTCTGTTCGATCGGCCGCAGCGGATGGGATTCCACCAGGTGATGCTCATCGAGCACGGCGCTGCCCGGCACATGGTGGACTTCGCCGAGCACCGCTTCGCGCCCGGGACGGTGCTCTGGGTGCGTCCCGGACAGGTCCAGCTGTGGGAGGATCCCACGCGTCTGGAGGGGACCGTGCTGCTCTTCCCTGGCGGGCTCCTGGACCCGGACACCACCCGGCTCACCTCCGCCGACTCTCCGGAAGGGCCCCACTGGTGGGATGCGCAGGACACCGACCCCGCGCGTCTCGCCGTGCTCAGCACCGCAGTGCGCGACCTCGCCTCAGACGGTGCGATGTCGCGCCCCCTGAAGCGATCCGCCCTGCGGCACGCTCTCTCGGCCCTGCTGATCCAGCTGGTGTCCTGGCACCGAGGCCAGGAGGACTTCGCCGAGCTTCCGCCGGCCTTCCGGGACTTCCGGAGGCTGGTGGAACGACGCTTCGCGGACTGGCATGACGTCTCCGACTATGCCGCCGCGCTGGGCTGGTCTCCCCGGACGCTGGCCCGGGCGTCTCGGCTGGCCCGAGGCGTCACGCCCAAGAAGGTCATCGACGAGCGCCTCCTGCTGGAGGCCCGTCGGCTCCTCGTCCAGACAGACCTCCCGGTGCACAGCATCGGAGACCGCATCGGGTTCGATGACCCCAGCAACTTCACGGCATGGTTCCGGCGGCAGGCGGGACACACGCCCAGCGAGTTCCGTGCCGCACACGGTCACACGTCGGGGGCGGACCGATGAAGCCGTCCTGATGGAGCCGTCCTGATGAAGCCGTCATGGGGGAGCACTACACTGCTGTGCACCTGCCCATGATCGCGCGTCACCGGCGTTCACCCGTTCGGGACGCGCGACCGGTGCTCCCCAGGAGAACCTATGACGACGACGTCGCCCACCCCCGCTCGCACCACCACCGCCACGCCCACATCTCCGCCCGCGTCCCGAGGAGCTGACGCGCTTGCGCCGTCGGACACCCATGACATCATCCGGGTGACCGGAGCCCGGGAGAACAACCTCCGCGACGTCTGTGTGGAGATCCCCAAACGACGGCTGACCGTGTTCACCGGAGTCTCCGGATCCGGCAAGAGCTCCCTGGTCTTCGGCACCATCGCGGCCGAGTCCCGGCGGCTCATCAATGAGACCTACAGCGCCTTCCTGCAGGGGTTCATGCCCTCCCAGGGGCGCCCGGACGTGGACCACCTGGAGGGCCTGACCACCGCGATCATCGTGGACCAGGAGCGCATGGGCGCCAACCCGCGCTCGACGGTGGGGACCGCGACCGACGCGAACACGCTGCTGCGCATCCTGTTCAGCCGGCTCGGCGAGCCCCACATCGGCTCCCCGCAGGCGTTCTCCTTCAACGTGGCTTCCATCAGCGGCGCCGGAGCCGTGACCTTCGAGAAGGAGGGCAAGAAGGTCAAGGAACGCCGGGACTTCCAGATCACCGGCGGCATGTGTCCGCAGTGCGAGGGCCGCGGCCAGGTCAGCGACATCGACGTCACCCAGCTGGTGGACGAGACGAAATCCCTCCATGAAGGCGCCATCACGGTGCCGGGCTACAAGGTCGGCGGCTGGTCGGTGAAGTTCTACACCGAGTCCGGCTTCTTCGACCCGGACAAGCCGATCAGCGACTACACCGACCAGGAGCGCCACGACCTCCTGCACCGGGAGCCGGAGAAGGTCAAGATCAACGGGATCAACATGACCTACCAGGGGCTGGTGCCCCAGGTGCGCAAATCCATGCTCTCGAAGGACCGTGAGGCCATGCAGCCCCATATCCGGACCTTCGTGGACCGGGTGGTCACCTTCACCACCTGCCCGGCCTGCGACGGCACCCGGCTCACCGAGGCCGCCCGATCGTCGACGATCGCGGGCATCAGCATCGCCGAGGCCTGCGCCCTGCAGATCTCCGACCTGGCCGCCTGGGTGCGCGGCCTCGACGAGCCGTCCGTGGCCCCGCTGCTGACCACCCTGGGGGAGACGCTGGACTCCTTCGTGGAGATCGGACTCGGGTACCTCAGCCTGGACCGGCCCGCCGGCACACTCTCCGGCGGTGAGGCCCAGCGGACCAAGATGATCCGCCACCTCGGTTCCGCACTGACCGACGTCACCTACGTCTTCGACGAGCCCACCATCGGGCTGCACCCGCATGACATCGCCCGGATGAACGACCTGCTGCTGCGCCTGCGGGACAAGGGCAACACCGTCCTGGTGGTGGAGCACAAGCCGGAGACCATCGCGGTGGCCGACCACGTCGTGGACCTGGGGCCCCGGGCGGGGTCCGCCGGCGGTGAGATCGTCTACACGGGTGACGTGCCGGGGCTGCGTGCCTCCGACACGCTCACCGGGCGTCACCTGGACGACCGTGCCCGGCTCAAGGAGTCGGTCCGGCAGCGGGACGGGGTGCTGGAGATCCGCGGAGCCGAGCAGAACAACCTGACCGGCATCGACGTCGACGTCCCCACGGGGATCCTCACCGTGGTCACCGGGGTGGCGGGCTCCGGCAAGAGCTCCCTGATCCACGGGAACCTCGCCGGCAGGGAGGGCGTGGTCGTGGTCGATCAGGCCGGGATCAAAGGCTCTCGGCGCTCCAATCCGGCCACCTACACGGGCCTGCTGGAGCCCATCCGGAAGGCCTTCGCGAAGGCCAACGGGGTCAAACCGGCGCTGTTCAGCGCCAACTCGGAGGGAGCATGCCCCACGTGCAAGGGCGCCGGGGTGGTCTTCACCGAGCTCGGGGTGATGGAGACGGTGGAGACTCCCTGCGAGGAGTGCGAAGGCCGGCGCTATCAGGCCGCGGTGCTGGAGTACACGCTGGGCGGGCGGAACATCAGCGAGGTGCTGCACCTGTCCGTGGATGAGGCGCTGGAGCATTTCAGCGACGGTGAGGCGCGGCTGCCGGCCGCGCAGAAGATCCTGCGGCGGCTGGCCGACGTCGGTCTGGGCTACCTGACCCTGGGGCAGCCGCTGAACTCGCTCTCCGGCGGTGAGCGGCAGCGTCTGAAGTTGGCGGTGCACATGGCCGACGACGGCGGCACCTACATCCTGGACGAGCCCACCACGGGTCTGCATCTGGCCGACGTGGAGCAGCTGCTGGGGCTGCTGGACCGGCTGGTGGACTCCGGGCGGAGCGTGATCGTCATCGAACACCACCAGGCGGTCATGGCCCATGCGGACTGGATCATCGACCTCGGGCCTGGGGCGGGCCACGACGGCGGGCGGGTGGTCTTCGAAGGCACCCCGTCCGATCTGGTCGCCGCGGCCCGGGACGGCGCCGGCGTCACACTCACCGGTCAGCATCTGGCTGACTATGTGGGGGACTGAACCAGGGCTCAGCCGGTCTGCGGGAGGCTCACCCGTCCCACCTCCGGGAAGGTGAGCCTCCCGCGCCCCGTAGGGGCCGAGCTGTCCGGCGGGTCCGGAACGGGTCACAGCACCGCGTGAGCGGGGAGGCTCCCGGAGGTGAGGTGCTCCAGCACGGTGCGTGCCGGCTGCAGGCTGTAGGTCTCCAGGGCCGGCGCCGACCAGAACGCCGTGTGCGGGGTGCACACCACCTGCGGGTGCTGGCGCAGCGGCGACGACGGCGACGGCGGCTCACCAGGCAGGACGTCGAGCCCGGCCCCACGCAGCCGGCCGGAGTCCAGTGCGGAGAGCAGAGCGTCGGGATCCACCAGTTCGCCGCGGGCGCAGTTGATCAGGGTGGCTCCGTGCGGGAGCAGAGCAAGCCGTTCCTCGTCGAGCAGCCCGCGGGTCTCCCGCGTGAGCGGCGCATGCAGGCTGAGCACGTCGCTGCGGCGCAGCAGCTCCTCCACGCCGACCTGATGGATCTCCGGACAGTCTTGGTGGGGGTCGTGGCCGATGATCTCTCCGACCAGCGGCCGCAGCAGCGCCGCGACGCGCCGCGCGATGCGCCCGCATCCGAGCAGGCCCACGGTGAGGTCGCTGAGCCGTCGCGGGGCGGGAGTCAGCCCGGTGGCCTCCTGCGTCCACCCGCCGGCGGCCACAGTGCGGGCCCCTGCCAGCAGCTGCCGCTCCACGGCCAGCATCAGCGCGACCGCGTGGGTGGCGACCTCCTCCGTCGAGGCATCGGTCAGGGGCACCACCGGGACCCCCCGAGCTCGGGTCGCCTCCAGGTCGATCATGTCGAGCCCGGTGCTGCTGGTCGCGATGACGCGCAGCGCCGGCAGCGCGTCGAGGAGGCCGGCGTCGACGTCGGCGTAGCCCACCACCAGGCCCTCCACGGGGCCGGTGGTCGCCTGCGCCGCCGCCAGCGGGCCCTCGGGGCCGGCGAGGATGCTCCCGATGCTGTGGCGCGCCAGCATCTCTCGGGCCGGCTGCGGGTCGAGGTCGGTCTGGTCGGTGAACAGGACCAGGCGCTGACCGCACATCAGCCGAGCCGGTCCAGGTGTGTGGGGGCGAACAGCCCCAGCCGGGCGGGGACCACGACCACACGGGGACCACCGGCGGCCAGAGCCCGGGTCACCGCATCCGGCGCTTCGTCCGTGGTCGCCCGTTCCGCCGGGATTCCGAAGGAGGCGGCCAGCTCGCAGAAGTCCGGGCGGGCGAGCTCGGTGGCCGTGGCGGTCCCGAAGGCGGACTCCATGTACTCCCGCAGGATGCCGTAGCCGCCGTCGTCGACGATCAGCCAGGTGACGTCCAGCTGGTGCTGGGCCAGGGCGGCGAGCTCGGCGATGCCGTAGAGCGCCCCGCCGTCGCCGGAGACGGCCAGCACGGCTGACGGTTCACCACGCAGCCGGCGCGCGAAGGAGGCCCCGGCCGCGGCGGGAAGCGCATGGCCCAGGCCGCCGGCGCCCTGCGCGGAGACGAAGCGTCCATCCCGCGGGTCCCAGGCCGACCAGGCCCAGTACCCGGCGATGGTCATGTCCCAGAACGTGTCGGTGCCCTCCGGAGCGGCCTGCCGGAGGCCGGACAGCAGCGCGCGTTCGCTCTCGAGCCCCTGGCCCTCGAGCCGACGGGCCACGGTGGCCAGCAGGGCGGTGACGCGCTGTTCGGCTCGAGTGCGTCGCCCCGGGTCCGGCGCACCGGAGCTCTCGACGGCGGCGGCCATCCCGGACAGGGCGGCGGAGGCGTCGGCGTGGACGCCGAGCCCCGTGTGGTTGGCGGTGACCTTGCCGAGGTCGGCCTCCACATGGATGACCCGGCCGCGGGGTGCGAAGGTGTGGTAGTTGCTGGAGAGCTCCCCGAGGCCGCTGCCGACCACCAGGAGCACGTCGGCGGACTCCAGGAACTCCGTGGTGGCGATGTCCTCCATCCAGCTGCGCGCGTTGAGCGGATGGTCCCAGGCCAGGGCCTCCTTGCCGCTGAACGTGGTGACCACCGGGGCCGGCAGCGCCTCGGCGAGACGACGCAGAGACTCTCCTGCGCCGGCGCGGACCACTCCGCCGCCGGCCAGGATCACCGGGTTCTCGGCGCCGCGCAGCAGGTCCGCCGCCTGCTGGACCAGCTCCTCGCGCGCAGGAGGGGCCGTCGGCGTCGCGGTCAGGTCCACCACCGGCGGCACGGACGGCTCGGCCGTCTCCAACAGGACGTCCTGCGGGATCTCCACCAGCACGGGCCCCTGGGGGGCGGAGGCCGCCGTCGTCCAGGCCTCGGCCAGGGCCGAGGGGATCTGGGAGATCCGCCGGACCGTGAAGGTGCTCTTCACGACCCCTCGGAACGACGCCGACTGGTCCGGCAGCTCATGGAGGTACCCGTGGCGCCCACCGCCCAGGCCCGCGACCGGCACCTGGGCGCTGATCGCCAGCACCGGCACCGAGGACGCCGCCGACTCCTGCAGGGCGGCGAGCGACGTCAGCGCACCCGGGCCCGTGGAGAGCAGCAGCGGTGCGGGCTTCCCCGTGACGCGGGCCAGACCGTCAGCCATGAAGCCGGCGTTGTTCTCGACTCGGGCGGCCAGACAGGGCAGCTCGGAGCGGCGCAGCGCGTCGAACAGCCCCAGGGCGTGCTGGCCGGGCAGCCCCACCACACCCTCGGCCCCGAGCGCCTGCAGGGACTCGAGGACGACGTCGCCCCCGATGCGGGTGCCCAGCGTGCCGGGGGTGCCGGCGGGAAGGTCCAGGGAGGTCATCGGGTCGGTGCTCCTTCATCGTGGGGCGGGATCTCGCTCATCGTGGTGGTGTCGCTGCGGCTGAGCCGGCGGACCCATTCCCGGTGGACCTCCTCGGAGGTGGGCGGAGTCAGCAGGCTGACCACCACATAGGTCACCAGGCTGGCGCCGAGACCCACGTAGATCGGCTCATTGGCGAGGATGTCGGTGACGGCCATGGTGACGATGACGCCCACTGTGCCGACCACCATGGACCAGGTGGCGCCCTGACGGGTTCCGCGGCGCCAGACCAGGCCGCCCAGGATGGCGATGAGCAGACCGCCGACCAGGACGTTGTAAGCCATGGCCAGCGCGCCCACCACTGTGGTGACCATGGTGGCCACGAGGATGACGGCGACTCCCAGCAGCAGGGTGGCGCCGCGGTAGCCCCGCACGTCCTCCTGGTCCCGCGTCTCGGCCGGATCCGGGGCGGCACCGCGCTGCAGCAGGTGGCGGGCGTACGGGATGAGATCGGTGGTCAGCACGGTGGAGGCGGCGATCAGCGCCCCCGAGGCCGTGGACATCAGGGCCGCCAGGGCGGCGGCGAGCACGAGGCCCCGCAGGCCGGTGGGCAGCGCGTCCTGGACGATCGTGGCGAAGGCCTCGTCCGGGTTGGGCAGATCCGGCCAGATGGCGCGGGCGGACATGCCGATCACCGCGCCGGCGATCCCGTAGACGATGCAGTACACCCCGGTCAGGCTGCCGCCGATCATGGCGATGCGCGGGGTGCGGGCGGTGAACACCCGCTGCCAGATGTCCTGGCCGATCAGCAGTCCGAGCGTATAGGTGATGATGTAGGTGACGATGGTGGCGCCGCCGATCGCGGTGGGCGAGAAGAAGGAGTCCCCCACGCGCTCGCGGATCTCGGCGAAGCCGCCGGCATGGATGACCGCCACCGGGGCGAGCAGCAGCAGGATGCCGATCGTCTTGATGACGAACTGGATCACGTCGGTCATCGTGATCGACCACATGCCGCCCAGCGTGGAGTAGATGACCACGACGCTGCCGCCGATGAGGATCCCCGCCCAGTTCGGCACGCCCAGCAGCACGTGGAAGATGGTGGCGTAGGCCAAGGTGGAGGTCACTGCGAGCATGAACGTGTACAGGAACATCACCGCGGCCGGGACGACGCGGGAGGACGGCCCGTAGCGCAGGTCCAGCATCTCCATCACGGTGTAGACGCGCAGCTTGACGATGTGCCGGGCGAACAGCGCCGAGAGCAGCAGGATCCCCAGCCCGATGGCGGTGACCAGCCACGCTCCGGAGACGCCGAAGCTGTAGCCCAGGCCGATGCCGCCCACGGTGGAGGCTCCGCCGAGCACGATGGCGGACATCGCCGCGGAGTACATGAACGTCCCCAGACGGCGTCCGGCCACGAGGTAGTCGCTCTTGGTGGTGGACCGGCGCAGGCCCCACCAGCCCACTCCGAGGATGGTGGCGGTGTAGACGGCGATCACCGCGATGTCGAGGATCATGAGGGTGTCTCCTGCAGCGTCTCGAGGCTGTGCGCCGCCGGGAGGCCCCCGTCGGCGCGCCTGGTGTCATGCTAGTGCGACGCATCACAGACGTCCTGGGACGAAACATCCTGTTCTAGCGTCTGCCGGGATAGAATGACCCGATGACGCCCGCGGACGAGCTGCCCTATATCGAGCAGCTGCGCTCTGAGGAGCACCGGCGCGGTCGCATCACGGTCGAGCTGGGCCGGCTCCTCGATGAGCGGGAGCTGCGCATCCGCTGCCTCCACCCGCAGGATCCCGGGTCCGTCCGGCGCATCCCGGTGGCCTCGGCGCCGGTGATCGAACTCGACGACCCGCGGCGCTACCTGGCGGGAGATGAGCTGCTGCTGGTCACGGGGCTGGGGCTGCCCGAGGACCCGGCGAGCGTGGACCAGTACGTCGCGCGGCTGCGCGAGGGCGGGGTGGCGGCCCTGCTGTTCGGGATCATGCCGGTCCACGACGACGTCCCTCCGGCCTTGATCGCAGCCTGCAAGGCCCATGATCTGCCGCTGCTCGCCCTGCCCGAGGACGTGCCGTTCATCCGGCTCACAGTCGCGCTGGCATCGCTGCTGGAGTCGGAGCGGGTCGCCCAGGCCGCCGCCGCGAGCCGGGGCGTCATCTCCATGGTCACCTCGGCCTTCGGCTCACGTCCGGTCCGGCAGATCCTGGATCGCCTGGCGGAGGCCACCGGCACCGCAGTGCAGCTGCGAGGCAGACGGCTGATCGAGCAGTCCGGGACGCTGCCACCCGGCGTGGGTGAGGAGCAGCTGGAGCGTGCCTCCCGCCCTGAGGCGGGGCGGGAGCGCCTCCGCTTCACCGCCCTCCAGGCTCACGAGGACGATCCGCGCTCGTCGACGCCCGAAGCGGTGAGGCTGAGGCTCCGAGGCCCGGCGCCGGCGTCGGCCGCGTCCCCGGTCGTCTTGATGGTGGCCCCGCGCCCGTTGACCCAGTACGACCTGACCCTGCTCATGCTGGCAGGCGACCTGCTGGAGCTGATCCTGCGGGCCCCCGGTCGGCGCAGCGCCGCGGTCGACCAGCTCACCATGCGCCTGATCCTGCAGCAGGGGCGCGGTGCGACGGCACCGGCCCGTGCGGTGTCGGGGGAGGCCGCCCGGGGCGGCACATGGCGTACGCCGGAGTCCGGCGAAACGGCGGAGGGCCAGACCGCGGAGGACCAGACGGCGGAGCTCCTGAGGGAGGTGCTCGGCGTCGACGCCGACGGCTGCGCCTACGCCGTGGTCGCCGCACCACGCACCGTCCCGCCCGGGGTCTCGGAGGAGGTGACCGTGGACGGTCCTGAGGAGCTGGCCTGGTGGTCCACCCTCGTCTCAGCGGGCCTTGCCGACCGCGACGGGCGGCATCTGCGCGCCCTGGTGGCGACCCCGCCGTCTCGCCGTCGTCTGCGGCTCTGTGAGGACCAGGGGTGGGTGGTGGCGGTCAGCCGTGCCCAGCCCGTGGGTCGGCTCGGAGTCGCCATGGATGAGGCCGTGGCGCTGACCGCGGTGGCCCAGGCGCGGGGCGTCTCGGTCACCGCCGCGGAGTTCACGGCGGAGGACGCCGCTGCGGCGCGCACGCCGGGGCGGTGGGCGGCGGCGGTGCCGCAGGAGGCTCGGGCCGCGCTGGCGGACCGGATGCTCTCTCCGCTGCGGACGCTCGACGACGGCCGCCGAGAGGAGTGCCTGGAGGTGCTGCACTGCTGGCTGCTGCATCACGGCAGATGGGACGGTGCCGCGCGGGAGCTGGGGCTCCATCGCAACACCGTGCGGCGCGTGGTCGGCACCGCGGCCCGCGTGCTGCAGGTGGACCTCGACGACGCGCGCCACCGGGCAGACCTGCTCGCCGCACTGGATGCCCTGGGTCCGGAGAACAGCGGCTCCCGCGACTGAGCGTGCGGGGAGGTCCTGTACACTGTTCTGTCGGCCTGCGCGGGAATCCCTGCGTGGCTCGACTCTGACCAGTCTGTGTATCTACCTGGTGATGCTCATCGTGGAGCACGCCAAGGCGGCACTGCTCCATGTGTGCGCTGCAGGAGGTGCGCGACGATGACGACTCTCGACTCCGATCGCCGGAACGGCTCCCAGGACCAGTCCTCCGGGCGCGACGTCCCGGTCTTTCCCCCTGATGACGGACCCACCCTGGTCCGTGCGGCCGGCCCGTCCTTCTTCCCGATCGCCCTGATCGCGCGCTTCCCCTACGCGATGATGGTCGTCGGGGTGCTCACCTTGGTGGTCTCCGCCCGCGGCTCCCTCGGGCTGGGCGGCCTGACCTCCGCGATGGTGGGCCTGGGCACGGCCCTGTGCGCCCCGCTGGTGGGTGCGGCCGCGGACCGCTGGGGCCAGCGGCTCGTGGTGCTCGTGGTCGGGCTGGCCAGCACTGTGACGCTGCTGGCCATGGCCTGGGTGGCCTATTCGCCTCTGCCGGACTGGGCCGTGCTGGTGGCAGCGCTGCTGATCGGAGCGACCACCCCGCAGATCCCGCCGATGTCCCGCACCCGGCTGGTGGCCATCATTCTGCGTCGGCTGCCGGCGGCCCGTCAGAACCGCACCCTGAGCCGCACGATGGCCTATGAGTCCGCCGCCGACGAGGTCACTTTCGTCTTCGGGCCGATGATCGTGGGACTGCTGGCCGCGCTGGTGAGCCCGGCGGCCCCTGTGGTCGGGGCGGCGCTGCTGACCCTGGTCTTCGTGACCTCCTTCGCCCTGCACCGCAGTGCGAAGGAGGTGCGCCCCTCGGGAGGCGAGCCGGAACTCGTCGCCCCGGTGCGGGAGCTGTTCCACGGATCCCTGCTGACCGTGCTGGTGGGCGCGCTCGGGATCGGGCTGTTCTTCGGCTCAGTGCTGACCTCCCTGACCTCCTTCATGACCGACGCCGGCCACGGCGAGAGTGCGGGTCTGGTCTACGGGGTGATGGGGATCGGCTCGGCGGCCTTCGCCCTGGGTGCCGGACTGTTTCCGGAGCGGTTCTCGCTGCGGGCGCGTTGGCTGATCTTCGCCGGGCTGATGCTCGTCGGCACCGCGATGCTGCCATGGGTGACCGGACTCGGCGGCATGCTGGCGGTTCTGGGGCTGCTGGGCATCGGGCTGGGGCCCACCTTGGTGACGGTGTTCAGTCTGGTCTCGGCCCGCAGTCCGCGGGGACGTGCCGCCACTGCGATGACGGTGGCCACCACGGGGATCGTGGTCGGGCAGTCCTCTGCCTCGGCGCTGGTGGGCCAGATCGGCGAGCACGTGGGCACCTCGACGGCGCTGTTCGCCCCGCTGCTGGCGGCGGCCGTGGTGCTGGGGGCGGCGATGGTCAACTGGCGCATGGCGGCCACGGAGTCGATCGGTCGCTGACCTGCGCAGCTCGGGCGAGGTCAGTCGTCGTCGGCGGCGTCGGCCGCTGCCGCGGAGGCCGCACCGTCGTCTTCACTGGTGTCGTGCACCAGGGCCAGGACGTCTCGCACCAGCTGAGCGGTCCGCTCGGTGGCGGCCTTCCTCGCGGCCTCGGCCTGTGACCGGTCCTCGGCGCCCTCGAGGTCGTCGAGGTGGTCAGCGAGTTCGTCCAGCGCCGCAGCCCATGTGGGGAGCAGGCCCTCCACCGGGAACTGCCGGAACATGCTCAGGGTGCGCCGCAGGGTCGGGACGGCGACCCTGATCAGCTCGGTGTGGCCGGTCGCGCGGAACAGCGTGGAGGCGAAGGTGCGGTAGGAGGATTCCGCGGTGTCTCGGGTGTCTGACCGGCATGCCTGCGCCATGAGGCGCGCGGCGGCGGCGACGGCGCCCACGGGGCTCTCCGAGATCTCCGCATCGTCGTCCATCGGCAGCGGGAGGCGTTCGACGGCGATGATCAGCAGAGTGCCGAGCAGGTCGCTGAGCTCCTCGGCCTGCCGTTGGGTGAGCACGGAGACCCGACGTCGCTTGTTGGGCAGGGCTTCGACCAGACCCTCGGCCATGAGCGTGGCCACCGACTCGCGCACCGGGGTGATGCTGACCCCGAGCCGTGAGGCGAGCTCGGCGTCTCGCAGGGGAGCCCCGGGAGGCAGCTGCCCGGTCAGGATCTCCTCCCGAAGACGTTGCGCGACCGCCTCCCCTCGGGTCAGCGGGACGGCGAAGTCGTCGTCATGGGGGTCCCATCCGGAGGCAAGGTGTGTCATGGGTCTCACTCTATACAGGCGTTGTTCAGTGCGGTACCAGGAATCCCCGAGGTGACGGTCATGGCGTCACAGGCGGTCGCCTCAGCAGGTTACCCGGTATACCCGCGACCGATGTGAGCTGTGCCGCTCCCCGTGCGGGTCTGCGCGGCTAGGATGGATCGGGAGACCCTCTGACCCACGACTCGAAGGAGTTCGCCCGTGGCCATCGCTACACCGGACAAGTACAACGAGATGATCGACGCCGCCAAGTCCGGCGGCTACGCGTTCCCGGCAGTGAACGTGACCAGCTCGCAGACCCTCAACGCCGCGATCCGTGGCTTCGCGGAGGCCGAGTCGGACGGCATCATCCAGGTGTCCACCGGCGGCGCCGCCTACTGGTCGGGCGCCAGCATCAAGGACATGGTGGCCGGCTCGCTGGGCTTCGCGGCCTTCGCCAAGCAGGTCGCCAAGAACTACGGGGTCAACATCGCCCTGCACACCGACCACTGCCCGAAGGACAAGCTGGACGGTTTCGTGCTGCCGCTGCTCGAGGCCTCCGAGGCGGAGGTCAAGGCCGGGCGTGACCCGATCTTCAACTCCCACATGTGGGACGGTTCCGCCGAGACCCTGGAGGAGAACCTGCGCATCGCCGCGGAGCTGCTGCCCCGCTCCGCCGCGGCCCAGCAGATCCTCGAGGTCGAGATCGGCGCCGTCGGCGGTGAGGAGGACGGCGTGGAGAACGAGATCAACGAGAAGCTCTACTCCACGGTCGAGGACGCCACCGCCACCATCGAGGCCCTGGGTCTGGGTGAGAAGGGGCGCTACATCACCGCGCTGACCTTCGGCAACGTGCACGGCGTGTACAAGCCGGGCAACGTGAAGCTGCGCCCGGAGATCCTCAAGGAGATCCAGGATCAGACCGCCGCCAAGTACGGCAAGGACAGCCCGTTCGACCTGGTCTTCCACGGCGGCTCGGGCTCCACGGAGCAGGAGATCGCCGACGCCGTGAGCTACGGCGTGATCAAGATGAACATCGACACCGACACCCAGTACGCGTTCACGCGTCCGGTGGCCGGGCACATGTTCTCGAACTACGACGGCGTGCTGAAGGTCGACGGCGAGGTCGGAAACAAGAAGACCTACGACCCGCGCGTCTGGGGCGCCAAGGCCGAGGAGTCCATGGCGGCCCGCATCGTCGAGGCCGCGCAGCGGCTCGGCTCGGCAGGCAAGACCCTGCGCTGAGTCGCGTCCGGATCGGCTGACCGTCGTCGAGGGCTCTCGGCGCGGCGGCACCTCGGGAGGGCCCGTCACCGTCAGGTGGCGGGCCCTCCCGTGCGCCCGGGCGCTTCTCCTTAGGGGGCTTTTCCTTCGGGGCCTCCGCGTCGCGGGGGCCGCTCAGAGCCGGCCGCGCAGGGCGGAGATCAGCTCGTCGAGGCGGGCTGTGCCGGTCCAGCTCTCCGGGTGCACGGCCGTGATCTCCCGCGGGACCAGCTGCGGAAGATCGACGACGTCGAGCCGGTCCGCGAAGCCGGTGGCCCCGGGGGTTCGCAGGGCGAGACGGGGGATCAGGGCGACCCCGAGCCCATGGGCCACGAGTGCCTGGATGGCCTGAGGGTCATCGGTGACATGACGGATGGCCGGAGTGAAGCCGGCGGCCTCGCACACCTGGGTCAGATGCTGGGTGCACCGGCGGCAGCCGGCGACCCAGGGCAGGTCTTCGGCGTCGGCGAGCTCGCGGACATCCCGGTCCAGCCCCCACCGGCGCGGGAGGATCAGCGCGTGCCGGTCCACGCCCAGCACGACTGCCCGGTGGCCGGAGGGGATCGCCTCGCCGGGCCCGTGGCGGAAGATCAGGGCGACGTCGACCCGCCCGCGGCGCAGAAGGTCGAGGGCTTCCGGGGGCTCGTGCTCGAGGACCTCGAAGCCCCCTCCGCCTCCGCCGACCAGCTGCTCCAACGACGGCGCCAGCGCGCCTCCGAGCAGAGAGGGGAAGGCTGCGATGCGCAGCGTCTGGTCCACGGGGCTGACGGCGGAGCGCAGGTCCTCGAGGGCGCCGCGCGCCTGGGCGCGGATGGCTTCGGCGCGGCCGAGCAGGATACGGCCGGCCGGGGTGGGCACCACGCCACGGGTGGTGCGGGTGAGCAGCCGGGTGCCGAGGGAGTGCTCGAGGGTGCTGAGCTGTTGGGAGACCGCCGGCTGAGACCAGCCGAGTTCGACGGCGGCGGCGCTGAGGCTGCCGGCGGAGACGGCGCGTTCGAACAGCAGCAGCTTGCGCAGATCGAGCTGCTCCTCCTCGCCCCGGCGGGGCGCAGGATGCTCGTGATGATGGCGGCCGTGGCGGCCGATCCGGTCGCCACGGGGAGCCGATCCGGGGGCATCGACCTCGGGGAGAAGGTCATAGTCCGGGCTGACCTGCTCCCGCAGCGCCTCGGGGTCCAGCTCCGCGTCGGTGAACTCGTCGCCCAGGTCGACGGCGAGCGGGCGGGTCGCGGGGCTGGTCGAGTCGGCGGCGCCATTCCTGTTCTGGTGATTGTCATGGGCCGCGGCGATCCCTTCGGAGTCTTCCATAAGTCCAGCTTATGCCTTGGGGCATCACGACTGGGTCTACCGTTCATCACCCCAAGGAAACATGATGGTGATGTCGTCAGGGCGTGTGTGGCCTGCGCCGCCCGGGGCATCCACAGGGAAGGATTCATCATGCATCGCATCGGTCTGCTCGGAGGCATGAGCTGGCATTCCACCGTGCAGTACTACCGCGGCCTCAACATGGCTGTCGCTGACGCTCGTGGGGGCCACGCCTCGGCTCCGCTGCTCATCGACTCCGCCGACTTCGCCGAGATCCGCGCCCTCCAGGTCGCCGACCGCTGGGAGACGGCCGGAGATGTGCTCGCCGCCGCAGCGCAGCGGCTCGTCGCCGGTGGGGCGGAGGCGCTCGCCATCGCCACCAACCTGATGCACAAAGTCGCCCCTGCCGTGGAGGCGTCCGTGGACGTGCCGCTGATCCACATCGCCGACGCCGTCGCTCAGGAGGCTCGCCTCGCGGGTCATGGGACGCTTGGCATCCTGGGGACCGCCCGCACCATGCAGGACGACTTCTACCGCGCCCGGCTCGCAGCCCACGGGATCGACGTCGTCGTGCCCGACCCCGAGACTTGCCGGACGCTGGACCGATGGATCTTCGACGAGCTCACCCAGGGCTCCTTCACCGATCCGGCGCGGAGCGACTTCCTCGCGGCGATGACGGCGCTGCAGGCCCGCGGCGCCGATGCGGTCGTGCTCGGCTGCACCGAGATCGGCATCCTGATCCCGCCGGCCGAGGCGCCGATGCCCGCGCTGGACTCGGTGGACGCCCACGTCTCGGTCCTGAGCCGTTTCTGCCTCCGCGGCGAGCTCCCCGCCGCCTCCCGGGCCGCACCCGTCGCGGGCTAGGCTGAGGCCTGTGACGACGACACCCTCCACACCGCGCCGCCGCCTGCTGCTCCTCGACTTCGACGGCACCGTCTGCCTCGGCGACGACCCCGTGCTCGCCTATGCTCGCCGCGTGGACGCGATCCTCGCCGCCCGGGGGGAGGAGGGAGGCGTGGAGGCCGCCGTCGCGCATGCCCTCGCCGTCGAGGACCTGCTCGCCGCCGACATCGCCTTCGATGAGACCGGCTTCCCCCGCGGCGTGGACCAGGAACCGGTCGAACGGGGTGCGGAGCCGCATCGAGCCCCCAGCGCCCACCCGGTCTCCTGGCCGGTCCAGGACGGCTATCAGCTGGTCCAGCTGCTGGCCCGCCAGCGGGGCCTCAGCGACGCCGACGCCGGCCAGGCCTTCCTGGGCGGACGGGAGGACCTCCTGGCCCGCGGGCTGGGCACCACCGATGTCCACGCGCCCGCAGGCCTGGCCGAGCTGCTCGACGAGGTCCGTGCGGAGGCCGGCGTCGTGCTGGCCACCAACGCCCCCGCCGCCGCATTCGGCCCGTGGCTCGAGACGCTCGGGCTCACCGAGGCCTTCGACGCCGTCATCACAGATTCTCGGAAGCCCTTCGGCATGCCGGAGGTCCTGCGTCGGGCCGGGGAGCTGATCGGCGGGGAGGAGCCCGTGCCGGCGCAGGAGATCCTCTCGGTGGGGGACATCTGGCGCAACGATCATGAGCACCTCGCGGCCCTGGGCGGCACCACGCTGCTGATCGACAGATTCGCCACCGGACTCGGAGAGCCGGATCATCGCGTCCAGGACTTCGCCGATGCCGCGCCGATCATCAGGTCCTGGGCGCGAGCGCGCGCAAGGCGCTGACCAGCCCCGATACCTACTCGCAGGTCACGTGATGCCGCTCATGCCGACGTCGTGAGCGGCATCACGGGCTTCCGCCAGGCATGTGAACACTGTGTGACACCTGATCAAACGCCCCTTCCGTGGCTTGTGAGGCCCATCTCTCCGCTCTAGAGTGAGGATCAGACTCGCGCCCCGCGTCAGGTGCGGCGTGCCCGGATGAGGCTCTCGACACGAGGCTCAGGCACGCGGTGCCGCGGCTCGGGACGAGGAGCCTGCCGGACGGTGCACTGGGGGTCTCTATCGATGTGCAGGTCCGGCAGCCACCGGCATCATGATCGACAAGGAATCACTCATGCGCATCAAGACCACCTCCGCACTCGCCGTCGGCGGCGTGCTCACGCTCGCTCTGGCCGGCTGCGTCGCGGACTCCGATGACGGCGGCGACGGCGGAGACGGGGACGCCCTCGTGCTCGGCCTGGTCCCCTCGCAGGACATGGACCAGCTCGTCGAGGACGCCGACGCGCTGGCGGAGCTGCTCGCCGAGGAGCTGGACCGCGATGTCGAGCCGTACATCACCGACAACTATGCGGGACTGGTCACCGCCATGCAGACCGGGCAGGCCGACATCGGCATGTTCGGCCCGATCGCGCTGGTCCAGGCCATCGACCAGGCCGATGCCGAGGCCGTGCTCCAGTCCGTGCGCTACGGCTCCGACACCTACGTCACCCAGTGGTTCACCAATGATCCGGATACCTACTGCCTGGACGAGCCCGTCATGGCGGAGACCGGCCAGGGCTACGAGATGCTGTTCTGCAACGGCACCGACACCGCCGAGTCCGGACCGGTCGGGGAGGAGGCGCTCGAGCTGATCGAGGAGGGCGAGACCATCTCCTTCGTGGATGAGGGTTCCGCCTCCGGCTACTACTACCCGGCCACCCAGCTGGAGGTGCTCAACGGCTTCGACCCGCTCAGCGACATCGACGCCCAGTTCGCCGGGGGCCACCCGAACTCGGTGCTCAACGTCTACAACGGCGAGATCAGCATCGGGGTCAGCTTCGACGACGCCCGGGAGTCCGTGGTGGAGGAGCAGGAGGACGTCGGCGACGAGGTCGTCGTCTTCGCCTGGAGCGAGGACATCCCCAATGACGGGATCGCCCTCGCCGCTGACCTCAGCGACGAGGAGAAGCAGCAGATCACCGACGGCTTCCTGGCGCTCACCGAGTCCGAGGAGGGTCAGGAGGTCCTCTTCGACGTCTATGAGATCGACGACCTCGTGGAGGCCAACATCGACGCTCTCGACGCCGCCCGTGATGTGGCCGCGAACTTCGGCGACGAGTAAGCCCATCCGACCCCGTCCGGGCGACGTCGCCAGCCGTCGTCCCCGTGTCGCGGGAGGTCCGGACCGGCGCACCGCCGGTCGGGGCCTCCCGCGACACGGTCCACAGGAAACCCCATGATCAGATTCGAGAACGTCGATGTCGTCTACCCCGGCGGCTTCCCAGGCCTCAAGAAGGTCGACCTCAACATCGAGGCCGGAGAGTTCGTCGTGATCGTCGGCCTGTCCGGCGCGGGAAAGTCGACCCTCATCCGTACCATCAACGGCCTGGTGCCCTACACCTCGGGCACCCTCACCGTCGGCGACGAGGTCGTCGACCCCTCCTCCCGCCGGCAGCTGCGCCGCCTGCGTTCCCGGGTCGGCATGATCTTCCAGTCCTTCAACCTGGTCAGCCGGATCTCCGTGCTGTCCAACGTGCTGGTGGGTCGGTCGTCCCAGACCTCCTCCTGGCGTTCGCTGCTGGGCTGGTACAGGGCGGCCGACAAGGAGATCGCCTTCCAGTCGCTGGAGCGCGTCGGCATCGTGGAGAAGGCCTACAACCGGGCCTCCGCGCTCTCCGGGGGACAGCAGCAGCGGGTCGCGATCGCCCGGGTGCTCGCCCAGGATCCCGAGGTGATCCTCGCCGACGAGCCGGTCGCCTCCCTGGACCCGCCCACCGCGCACCAGGTGCTGCAGGACCTGCGACGCATCAACCGGGAACTGGGGATCACCACCATCGTGAACCTCCACCACCTGGACATGGCGCGCCGGTACGCAGACCGGGTGATCGGCATGCGCGGCGGGGAGGTCGTCTTCGACGGCCCCGTGGAGGCCGCCACCGATGCTGCCATCGAGGGCGTCTACCAGCGGTCCCTGACGGCTGAGGACGTCGCCCCCGACGCTCCGGTGAGCGTGGACGAGGCCCTGGTCGCCGAGGACGGACCCGAGGAAGGACCTGAGGTCGAGGGCGGCGGATCGGCCGCCTCACCGGCGGAGCGTGCTGGCCGGTGAGCGTCACCGTCACTGCGCCGCCCTCCGCACCCGGGGGACCTCCGGCCTCCGGCGGAGCGGACCGACCGGAGAAGCCGCGTCCCAGTGTGACGGGCTACCTGGGCCTGGCCGCCGTCGTCGTCCTGCTGATCCTGTTCTTCCTGGCCACCTCCTCGTCCACGCTCGTCCTCGACATCGGTGTGGGTCGGGTGCCGCTGTATCCGGCGCTGGGCGCCCTGGCGCTGGTGGCCGTGCTGGTCCTGGGCTGGCGCACCCGCACCGGCACGCTGCCGATCCTCGGCGCGCTGGCCGTGATCGGGGTGACCTGGTGGGGCGGCTCCGGAATCGGATTCACGCTGTCCCCGCTGTGGGAGGACCTGCACCGCGCCGAACCGGTGCTGCAGGGATTCCTGAACCCGAACTGGGCATTCATCTGGCGGGTCTCCGACGCGTGGCTGGTCACCCTCGCCATGGCGGTGGTCGCCACCACCGTGGGGTGCTGCATCGGCCTGCTGCTGGCCATGTTGGCCTCCCCGGTCTCCAGCCCGAACACGGGGGTCTCCCAGTTCGTGAAGGCGCTGAACTCGGTGATCCGGTCCATCCCGGACATCGGGTACGGCCTGCTGTTCGTGGCGATGCTGGGCGGCACCGCCGGGGGCGCCGGACCCATGGCCGGTGTGCTGGCGCTGGTGATGTTCAACATCGGCATCATCGCCAAGCTGACCGGTGAGACCATCGACGCCGTGGACCGCGGTCCGCTGGAGGCCGCCGACGCTTCAGGGGCGAACCTGCTGCAGCGCGACCGGGTGGCTGTGGTGCCGCAGATCCTCCCCGGATACCTGTCCTACAGCCTCTACGTCTTCGAGCTGAACATCCGCGCCTCCGTGGTGCTCGGGATCGTGGGCGCGGGAGGCATCGGCTCGATCATCAGCGTGCAGCTCTCGCGCTTCGCCTATGAGAACATCTCGGCGATCATGATCGCCCTGGTGGTCGTGGTGCTGGCCGTGGACTTCCTGTCCCTGACCATCCGACGGAGGCTGACATGAGCCACTCCCACGAACCCGGCGGACAGTCGCGGAGCTCCTCCGGCGCAGACGACGGTCCTCGCTTCGCCCCGGATCGTCTGGACGCCCGTCCGGTGAAGCCCTCCAAGCTGGGGTGGAACCTGGGGATGCTGGCCTTCGGGATCCTCTTCATCGCGGCCATCTCCACCACGGGGGCGAACTTCTCTCGGCTGGCCGACTTCCCCGCGAACTTCCTCAACTACTCCACGCTGATGGTTCAGGGAGTCTTCCAGCCGCTGACCCCGGAGGTGCAGGCGGCGTGGACCACGGCATTCTCCGACATGCTGGAGTCGGTGCAGATCGCCTGGATCGGCACCGTGGTGGGGGCGCTGTTCTCCCTGCCCATGGGCTTTCTGGCCGCGCGGAACATGACGCCGCTGCCCCTGTATGCGGTGGTGCGGTTCATCCTCTCGGTGATCCGCGCGGTCCCGGAGATCGTGTTCGCCATCGCGGTGATGCTGCCGATCTTCGGCCTCGGGCCGCTGGCCGGCGCGCTGGCCCTGGGAGTGAGCTCCATCGGGACCCTGTCGAAACTCATCTCGGAGGCGATCGAGGGGGTGGATCCGGGGCCGCTGGAGTCCTCGCGCGCCGCCGGGGCCACCAAGCTGCAGATGATCCGCTGGGCGGTGCTTCCGCAGGTGATGCCGGAGGTGATCGCCATCTGGCTGTACCGCTTCGAGGTCAACATCCGGGCCTCGGCGATCCTCGGTGTGCTGGGGGCAGGCGGCATCGGATCCCTGCTCTCGGCCCTGTTCAACGTGCGTGCCTGGGACCGCATCGGCATCACCCTGGTGGTGATCATCGTGGTCACCATCATCATCGACCAGATCTCGGCCTGGATCCGTCACCGGGTCATCCACGGGGCGCCGAAGAAGCAGGTGAGGGCGTCGGTGCGTGCTGATGACTCCGGTGACGGTCCTGTGCTCGGCACTCCTCCGACCTGAGGAGACCCCACGGGATGCTCGCCGGTCGCCCAGCTGAGGCCCAGGGCTGGAGGAGCTCAGTTCCATGAGGTCTTTCCGGTGTCGGTCGGTTCGGGGCGGGACAGAGCGCCGTCACGCATCGTGGCCACGGCGTCGGCCACCGGCACGTACTCGGTGTCGTGGGTGACCATCACGGTGGCTACCTGATGCTCGGCCGTCAGTCTCGCGAGCAGCTGCACCACGGTCAGAGAACGGTCGTGGTCCAGAGCGGCCGTCGGTTCGTCCACCAGCAGCACCGACGGCGAGCCGATCAGGGCGCGAGCGATGTTGACACGCTGGCGCATTCCTCCGGAGAGCTCATGAGGTCTCCGTCCGGCGGCGTCGGTCAGGCCGACCTCCTCCAACAGGGCGTCGGCCCTGGCCGCGGCCGACCGACGGGCACCGCCCCTCATGTCTTCAGCAATGATGAGCTGCTCACGCGACGTCAGCGACGGCAGCAGGTTGGGCTGCTGAAAGATCATGCCGATCTCGTCGCGCCGCAGCCGGTCGCGGCCTCGGCGGCTGAGCTGGGCGGCATCGCGTCCGGCGATGCTCACCACACCGTGCTGAGGCTGGACCAGAGTGGCCGCGACGGCGAGCAGACTGGACTTTCCGGACCCGGAGGGACCGACGAGGGCGAGCATCTGACCCGCGCCGACGCGGAGCGAGACCTCGTCCAGAGCGGTGAGCGTCCCTGCGCCGTCCGGGTAGGTGAGGGTCACACCGTCCAGCTCGAGGGCTGTCGGCGCGTGTGCCGGGACGGTGCGGGAGCTGGTGTCAGAGGGAACGGCCGATGCCGTCTGGTCCGAGGTGAATGGTGATGTGGGCATGCGTGTTCCTATGAGGTGGAAGGGTGATGGACAGTGCGGGCGCGGATCAGCTGCCGCCGAGTGCGAGGAGGGGGTCCACCCGGGTGACCCGGCGGACAGCGAGAACGGCGGCGGCGAGCCCGGTGAGGAGGACTCCGGCCGCGGGCGCCAGAGTCGTGAGCATGGTGAGTTCGACAGGCGCTGCCCCGCTGGTGGCGAGACCGCCGGCCCACCCGGCGAGACCACCGATGCTCGCACCGAGAGTGAGCACCACGGCGGCCTGCGCCAGAGCATCGCGCAGCACATAGCCGGTGGAGGCTCCGAGAGCTTTGAGCACCGCGATGTCCCGGGTGCGCTGGACGGTCCACACGGTGAGGAACGCCGCGATCACCAGACCGGAGATCAGATAGAGCATGACCTGCATCAGCGTCAGCGAACCGTTCTCGGAGGAGTAGGACGCCAGCGCGTCGAAGCTCTCTGTGGGGGTCATGCTCCACGTGCCGGCGGCGTCATCCACCGCTTGCTCATCGAGGGTCGGGGAGGCGTCGTCCTGTGCGGTGATCGCCAGGACGGTGCCGACGGCATCGGCATCGCCGCGAGGGGAGAGCTCCTGCCACTGCGCCAGTGCGGTCCACATCACCGGGGTGTGGCTGTACCACTGGGTAGGAGTCACGGCGCTGACCGTGAGTTCCTGGCCGTTGACCGTCACCGGATCGCCGACTGTCAGCCCCAGGTCCTCGCTGATCTCTTCGGAGACCACCGTTTGATCCACACTCGGTGCCGCCTCGCCGTCTGGCGTCATTCGGGAGTCCTCGGCGAGTCCGATGACGGCCACTGAGACCGCGTTCCCGGCCTCGGCCGTGGTCTGGCTGATGCCCAGCGGCTCCGCGTGGGCCACGCCTTCGGCCTGCTTCCATGTCTCCAGCTGCTCAGCGTCGACGGAGGACTCTGTGTAGCTGGGCTCGCGCTCGTCATCCCCGAAGGCGATCCGATCCGCCGGCAGCGAGTCGATCGCGGCGACGTTCTGTCGCGCCAGTCCGGAGGTCAGCCCGGTGAGCATCACCAGCAGCAGCGTGATCAGGGCGACCACTGTGCCCATCAGTGCGAAGCGCCCGCGGGCGAAGCGGACTTCGCGAAGTGCCAGATACATCAGGATCTCCGATCATCGTCAGGGGTGTTCCGACCTCGCTGGTCGGTCGGGGCGGAGGGCATCCGCCGTGTCTTCCTCCACTCTCCTTCGCGAGTGCGGGTTCCCCATCGCCTGGGTGGTGGAGCCTCGGCCTCCGAAAGGTGGAGGTGCCGGTCAACCGTTCGGTTGATGCCCTGATGTCTTCGCCCGCATACGATGGGGGGATGCTGAGGCCGGATGAGCATCCACGGGCAGGGCGTGGTGTGGTGATCCTGCGCAGCCTGCGCGTGGGTCTGCACACCAGCGTGGCGGTGCTCCTCGTCATCGGGCTCATCCGACTGCTGGACGGTCCTCACTCCGTCGAAATCCGCGTCACCGGAGCCGCGCTGACGCTGGTGTTCGCGGCGGTCTACGTGGCCGGTACGTTCGTGGAACGGCGCGTCTCGGAGGCGAAGACGTCCGCGTCGTCGAGCACCGGACCTCTGCGGACGGACTCAGCGCTCGGACAGGGCGGCACGCTGGTGTGGCTGTTCGTGGTCACCGGCCTATGGGGTGGGCTGCTGACCGTCAGCGCAGACTTCGCCTGGGTCGCCTTCCCGCTGTTCTTCCTGCACCTGCACCTGCTGCGCGTCCCATGGGCCGTCGTCGCCGTCGCGGGACTCACGGGTGCCGTCGTCCTCGCGCTCTGGAACCAGCCCGGAGGAGACCATCCCGCCACGGTGATCGGACCGATCATCGGAGCCGTCTGTGCCGGGCTGATGGCGCAGGCCTACAGAATCATGGATCAGGAGAACCGCGCGCTTCGGGAGACGATGGAGGACCTGCAGCGCGCTCGCCAGGAACTGGTCGCCGCCCAGCGGGAGGCGGGCGCGCTCGTCGAGCGGGAGCGGCTGGCCCGTGAGATCCATGACACGCTCGCTCAGGGGCTGGCGAGCATCGTCCTGATGAGTCGTGCCGCAGGTTCCAATCTCGACTCAGGCTCCGTTGAGCAGGCCCGGGACCAGCTGAGCACGGTGGTGCGCACCGCAGGGGAGAACCTGGATGAGGCTCGACGCTTCGTCGCCGTGCTGCAGTCCGGTGAGCTGCAGGATCCGGGCCTCCTCGACGAGCTGCGCCGTGCCTGCCGGCAGATCGAAGCGCAGGCGGCCGCACAGGGACAGGGCCTGCGGTGCCGACTACGCGTCAGCGGAGGTCTCCGACCCGTCGCGGGCAGCCAGGCGATGCTGGTGCTGCGGGCGGTGCAGGCGACCCTGGCCAATGTGTTGCGGCATGCCCAGGCTGACACGGCCGCCGTCACGCTGACGTTCCTGCAGGAGGCCTTGCTCGTCGACGTCGTCGACGACGGCGTCGGCTTCGATCAGCACGCGACGGTCGGGGTGCCCCCTGCCTCCGGCGCCGAGCGCCCCATGGGCACCGGCGTCGGCCTCGGGGCGCTGCGCGACCGTGTCGCGGCCCAGGGCGGCCAGCTGCACGTAGAGTCTTCCCCCGGCTCGGGAACGGCGGTGTCCATACGCATTCCCCTGGGGCAGGAGCCCCCGCAGCCTCAGGAGCTGCCAGGGGAGGTGGAGCGATGGACGGAGTGAGGCAGAGTCCCGGAGTCGAGGGCGGTGCTCAGCCCGGTGACGGGCTGAGCGCAGTGTTGGTCGATGATCACCCGGTGGTCCGAGCGGGTCTGCGCGCGATGCTCAGTGAGGATCCGAAGATCCGAGTGGTGGCTGAGGCGGCGGACGGGAAAGCGGCCCTCGACGTCGTCGCGCGGCTCGTCACGGAAGGGCTCCGTCCTGACCTTGTGCTGATGGATCTGCAGATGGGGGAGGGTATGGACGGGGTTGCGGCGACTCGTCAGCTGCGGCAGCAGTGCCCCGGACTTCCGGTGCTGATCCTGACCACCTACGACACGGAGGCCGACATTCTGGCCGCGGTGGAGGCTGGGGCGAGCGGATATATGCTCAAGGACGCGGCTCCGGAGGAGATCCATCGAGCGGTCCACGATGCGGCCGCGGGGCGGACGGCACTGGCTCCCGCCGTCGCCGCCCGGCTGATGGGCAGAATGCGGGATGACAGCACCTCGCTGAGCACCCGTGAGGTGGAGCTGCTGGAGCTGCTGGCCACAGGGCTGTCCAACCAGCAGATCGCTCGCCAACTGTTCATCTCCGTGGCGACGGTGAAGACGCACCTGGTGCACATCTACCAGAAGCTTGGAGCGGACAATCGGACTGCGGCGGTTCGGGTGGCGTCAGAGCGGGGGATCATCCGCGCGTGAGGGCTGGGGAGCCGCGTAGGATGGCGGCCATGAGCATCGTCGGACGCAACCTGATGGAGCCGGAGCCCACGCTGCTGCCGGCCGAGCCCGAGGTCACGGAGTCACTCGCCGCCGGTGAGGAGCCCGTGGACCTGGCCGCCAAGCACCCTGAGTCGTCTTTGGTCTGGGCGCTGCTGGCAGAGGACGCGCTGTCCCAGGGGTACACCGTGGAGGGCTACGCCTACGCCCGGGTCGGCTATCACCGGGGCCTGGATGCGCTGCGCCGCTCCGGCTGGCGCGGCTCCGGCCCGGTGCCGTGGTCCCATGAGCCGAACCGGGGCTTCCTGCGGTCGCTGGCCGCGCTGGGGCAGGCCGCCACGGCCATCGGCGAGACGGAGGAGATCCGTCGGATCCAGACATTCCTGCGGGACTGCGACCCCTCCGCGCCGGAGCAGATCGCCCAGCTGCCGCGCTGAGGGCCTCAGTCGGCAGGGGTCTTCCCAGGATTCACCCCTCCCAGTAGTGTGTGATGCGGATCACTCATTACTCGCGGGTCACACCCGCGAGTAATGAGTGGTCCGGTTCTGATCCCGCACTGATGGAGAGGCTCGATGACGAACTCTGTGACGCCCTGCCCCCGCCGCCGGACACCCGGCGGACCGCCCGCTGTCTCCCCGCCCCGGGGAGGGAGGCGCCTGGCCCGTGGGGCAGGTGCCGCGCTGTCCGCCGCGGTGCTGGTGCTGGCAGTGATGCCTGCGGCCTCCGCCGAGCCGGAGCAGCTCGCGGTCGAGGAGGACCTCGCGGAGCTGGAGCAGCTGTGGCAGCAGAGGCAGGAGGCCGACGACGCCGGCCCCGCCGACCTGACCGCTGAGCAGGTCCCCGACGACGTCACCGTCGAGGAGGCCGAAGCCGCCGTCGGGTCCTCAGCGGACCTGACCGAGGAGGACGTGCACTATGCCGCCGCCCTGGAGGATCTGGCGCAGGGAACTGACGAGGACTTCTACGCCGTGCCGCAGGACCTCCCCGACCAGGACGGCGCGCTGGTCCGTCAGCAGCCCGCCACCTTCTACCTGGACCCCGTCGGGCTGATCGAGCACGACGCCGAGGTCACCCGCATCATGTACCGCACGACCGACTCCAACGGGCAGGCCCGCGCCGCCGTCGCCACCGTCCTGGAGCCGCGCCGCGGCGGCGACGATCCGCAGCGACCGCTGATCGTCCACGCGCCCGGCACCCAAGGCTTGGGCGATCAGTGCGCCCCGAGCCGGCAGCTGGCCGCCGGCACCGAGTATGAGGGCCTGGGTGTGGCCGCGGCGCTGGAGGCGGGCTACGCCGTCGTGATGCCGGACTACATCGGGCTGGGGACCGAGGGCATGCACACCTATATGAACCGCGTGGACCAGGCCCATGCGGTGCTCGACGCCGCTCGCGCGGCCCAGGAGGCCGAGGGTGTGGCGCTCGGTCCGGACAGCCCCGTGCACATCCGTGGCTATTCGCAGGGCGGGGGCGCGGCGGCCGCGGCCCTGGAGTCGGCGCATGAGCACGCGCCGGAGCTGAACCTGATCTCCGGGGCGGCCGGGGCGGTGCCGGCAGACCTGTTTGAGGTCGGGGACATGATCGACAGCAGCCTGTACAACGCGTTCCTCCTGTTTGCGCTCGGCGGGCTGGTGGAGTCCGAGGGGCTGGACCCCGCCGAGTTCCTCAATGACGAAGGGCTGGCCCGGCTGGAGCAGGCCTCCGGCCAGTGCACGGTCTCCGCGCTGATCAGTCACATGTTCGTGGACACGGCCACGCTGACCGTGGACGGCCGCGCCTTCACCGAGCTCATCCAGGATGAGCCCTTCGCCTCGGCGCTGGCGGCGCAGCGTATCGGGGACGGTCGCGCCCCGGACGTGCCTGTGCAGATCAACCATTCGCTGCTCGATGACGTCATCCCCTACTCCACCGGCCGTGGCCTGGCGCAGCGGTGGTGCGGCGAGGGGGCGAGGGTGACGTTCGAATCGAACGTGGCGCCCACCCATGTGGGCGGGCACGTGGCCAGCATGCCGGGTGTGGCGCTGTTCACGGCGGCGACGCTGAACGGAGTCACTCCGGTGAGCAGCTGCTGGCGGCTCTGAGGCTTCCGTCAGCGCGGGCGAGGAGGGCTCCGACCTCCCGGCGGTGCGGTCGGAGCCCTCCCCGGCTGGGGGATGACCCTGTCGGGGGAGATCAGAGTCCCTGCCAGCCGGGCTTGGTCGCGAAGGTCTGGCGGCAGTAGTCGGTGAGCTCCCGACGCGACGCCGGTTCGCTCACACCGCCAGGACATCGGCGGCCACCTCGAGAAGGTGCCGGTAGACGCGGCCCGTCGCCCGGGTCATCGCGATCTCGCAGGCCCGGTTGCAGGACGCGTGGTCGACGGCGTCGAGCTGCCGCACCTCCCGCGCCTCGGCGGCAGTCGCCGACGCCGTGAGCTCCGGATGGAGCATCCCGCGGTCACCGGCGAAGCCGCAGCACCCCCAGTCGGCCGGAACATGCACCTCGACGGCGACGGCCTCGGCCAGCGTCTGCAGGTCGGCAGAGACCCCGGCCTTCTGCGACGAACAGGTCGGATGGAGGGTCAGCGACTCGACCCTGCGCCTCGGATCCACGGTCAGCCGCGGCAGCACGTGCTCCACCACGAAGCTCACCGCGTCCACCACGGACACGGCCCGGGGGTCCTGCCGTGCCCTGGCGTCGGTCATGATCGTCTGGACACCTTCGGTGCAGGAGGTCGCATCCACGATCACGGGCGGATGTCCGACGGTGCCGGCCTCAGGCCTCTGCAGGGCGGCCACGGCTGTGAGCACCCGTTCTGCCATCACGTCCTGTCCGGCGGTGAAGCCCTTGGAGGACCACGGGGTGCCGCAGCACAGCGTGTCGATCTCCTCGGGCACGAGCAGCCGCAGGCCGGCCGCGGCGCACAGCCGGGACACGGCCTGCTGCACGCCGGAGCCCTCGGTGCCTGCGGATCCGGCGGGGGCGAACATCGCGCCTTGGCAGCTGGGCAGGAAGATCGCCGCCGCCTGGCCGACGGCGGCGTCACCCTCCCCGGTGCCCCGTGCCCCGCCGTCGGCCTCTCCGTCGTCAGCCGGGGGCGTCAGCAGGCTGCGCCGTCGGCCCCCGGAGGGCAGGTCCGTGGACCACAGGGGGACGGTGTCAGGACCGATGAGGGCGCGCGCGGCACGGTTGGGGGCGGTGATCAGTCCGGGAGGCACATGAGCCGCGGCGTCGAGGGTGCGGCCCGCTGCCGCCGTGGCGGTGTCCCAGTGCCGGGCGGCGGCCCTCCACAGGCCCGCGCTGAGCCGCCCGCGACGTTCACCGCGCAGGCGCTTCACCAGCGCGCCCGTGTCGATCCCCACCGGGCAGGCGGAGGCGCAGAGGCCGTCGACGGCGCAGGTGTCGATGCTCTCGTACTGCTGCTGCTCGTCCAGCGCGGCGACGAGTGCGAGATCCCCGTCGGCCTCCGCCCGGGCGCGCGCCCGCCGCACCACGATCCGCTGCCGCGGGGTCAGGGTGAGGTCCCGGCTGGGACAGACCGGCTCGCAGTATCCGCACTCCACACAGCGGTCGACCTCGTCGTCCACCCGGTCCACGGGTTTGAGATCCTGCAGGTAGGCTCGGGTGTCCGCGGTCAGCACCACGCCGGGATTCAGCACCCCGGCGGGGTCGAAGGCGCGCTTGACGCCGTGCAGCACCTCCACCAGGGCGGCCGAGTACTGACGGTCGATGAACGGCGCCATCGCGCGCCCGGTCCCGTGCTCGGCCTTGAGGTTGCCGCCGTGCCGCAGGATGAGCCGCACCAGGTCCTCGGTGAAGGCCTCCAGACGGGCCAGGTCCGCGGGGTCCTCCGTGTCCTCGGTGATCATGAAATGGAGATTGCCGTCCTTGGCGTGTCCGAAGATCACCGGGTCTGTGTAACCGTGCTCGGCCAGGAGCCCTGCCAGCTCCCGGCAGGCGGCTGCCAGGCGCTCCACCGGCACGACCACGTCCTCCAGCAGCGCGGTGGTGCCCGGAGGGCGGGCCTCGGCGACGGCTGCGTACAGGCCCTTGCGGACGCTCCACAGCGCGGCGCGCGCGGCCGGGTCTCGGCTCAGCTCAGCAGGCCGCACGGTGGGCAGGGCGCTGATCACGGGCGCAGCGGTGCCGAGGACGCCGTCCAGTTCGGCGGGATCGTCTCCCCGATACTCCACGAGGATCGCGGCATGGTCCCGGACCTCGAACCCGTCCACGGCGGACGGCGCCTGGGGGAGGCGCCGGGCCACCCGCAGGGACTCGGCGTCCATGAGCTCCAGCGCCTTCGCCCCGGTGCCCACCAGATCGGGCAGGGACCGGGCGGCGGCGTCCACGGAGTCGAAGATCAGCAGGCCGGTCGCCGCAGCCGGCTGGACCGGCACGGCGCGGAACACGGCGTCGGCCACGAAGCCGAGCGTGCCCTCCGAGCCGATGAGCAGCCGGTTCAGCAGCTGGAGCAGACCCTCGGCCTCGCAGAACGCGTCGAGCGAGTATCCCATGGTGTTCTTCAGGGAGAAGCGCTCGCGGATCTCCGCGACGGCGTCGGGGTCGTGACGGATCCGATCCTGCAGCCGTTCGAGGTCGGCCACCAACCGGGGCTCGTGGCGGCGCAGGTGGAGCAGACTGTCCTCGGCGGCGGTGTCGACCACCGTTCCGGAGGGCAGCACCGCCACCAGTGACTCCAGAGTCCGTGTGGAGTTGTGCTCGATCCCGGCGGCCATCCCCGAGGAGTTGTTCGCGATGACGCCGCCGATCGTGCAGGCGGCCTCGCTGGCGGGGTCCGGGCCCAGAGCGCGTCCGTGGCGGGCCAGATGCGTGTTGACCGCCCGCAGTGTGGCACCGGCCTGGGCGCGCACGCGCTCGCCGTCGTCGAGGACCTCTATGCGGCGGAACCCCCGGCGGGTGTCCACCAGGATGCCGGCCCCGGAGGCCTGGCCGGAGAGGCTGGTGCCCCCGGAGCGGAAGGTCACCGGCACGTGGTGCGCGGCGGCGACGGCCATCACGGCGGCGACCTCCTCGATGCTCTCCGCGATCACCACCACCAGGGGCACCAGCAGGTAGTGCGAGGCGTCATGGGCCCGGGAATGTCGATCGATCGCCCGGTCCAGGACCCTGTCCCTGCCGACGGCGCCGGTGAGGTCGGCCAGCAGACGACGGCGGGCGGAGGGGCTGAGTTCCGGGGTTCCCCTCAGATCCATACGGCACCGTCCTGGGGTGAGAGGCGGTCGCCTGCGGCGAGCCGGGCCAGTGTGAGCGCACCGTCCAGGGGGTCGCCTGCCGCCTGACGGACCGTGACGGTGCGGGAGTGCTCGGTGATCCTGGCGGCGAAGCCGTCCGTCAGCGCGCCGCCGGCGCGCGCGAGCCCTCCGGTGAGCACCACGTCAGCGGGGACGGAGGGGGAGGGGGTGACATCGGAGGAGGGGGCGCCGTCGTCGTGGAGGTCGCCGTCGGTGACGAGTGCGGCCAGGGCGCTCTGCGCGGCCTCCCTCCCAGCCTGCCGCAGAAGCTGGTCCGAAGCCGGGTCGCCGCCGTCGGCCAGCTCGATGACGTCGCGGGCGAACTCACCGAGCACGCCCGCGCGATCCTCGCGGGTGTAGAGCTGCCCGGGCCAGGTGGCCGGCTCCCCGAAGCGCCTCCGCGCCGCGGCGAGCAGCGCCTCTCCGGCACGCCGCTGCGGAGGGTCGTGCGCGTCTGGGGCGTCGACGCCGTCGTGGGTGCGCATCGCCAGCTCCAGGCCGCGCCTGCCCACCCAGGCTCCGCCGCCGCGATCTCCGAGCAGGTGGCCCCATCCGTCCACACGGCGCCACTGCGGGGGATGCAGCCCCGTCGCATCCTGGCCGGGGTGCCCGACGGCTATCGCCCCGGTGCCCAGCACGACGACGGCGCCGCCCGCTCCGCCCAGGGCTCCCAGATGTGCCGTGACGGCGTCCACGGCCACAGCCGCGGGGCACGCGGTCTCTCCGGTGAGTTGGGCCGCCAGGCGGGCGGGGTCCCTCACCAGCGAGGCCACACCGGTGGCGCCGACGCCGACGCCGTGCAGGGCGCGCATGCGCTCGGGCCAGGTGCGTGCGGCGGTGTCGAGCAGCTCCCGCGCCAGCTGGGGGACGGAGCTTCCCGAGGCACTGACCCGCACCCGGGGGCCTGTCAGGACCTCTCGCGGTCCGGGTTCGAGTCCGGCCCAGGCGATCCGGCTTCCGGATCCGCCGATGTCCAGGCCGAGGACCCCGGCCTCTGAGGGGAAGGCGGTCACGAGCCGCGCTCCTCGGGCCGCAGACCGGCGGCGATCGCGTCCCGCACCGATCCGGAATGGGCGTCGAGCAGGGCCGAGGCCCGCGTGACCGGGACGTCCGCCAGCGAGCTGACGATGGCGGACTTGAGGTCTCCGCCGGCGTGCTCCAGGAGCTCCCGTGCGGGAGCCTCCTCGAGGCCCACGGCCTCGCACAGGATGCGCACGGTGCGGTCCCGCAGCTTCGCGTTGGTGGCCACCACGGAGACCATGAGGTTCTGCCACGTGCGGCCCAGAGCGATCATCAGTGCCGTGGAGAACCCGTTGAGCACGAGCTTCTGGGCGGTGCCGGCCTTCAGCCGGGTGGAGCCGGTCACCACTTCGGGTCCGGTGTCGAGAGTCAGGTGGACGTCGGCTGAGCCTGCCAGCGGCGCGTGCGGATTGTTGGAGACCAGCACGGTGTGGGCCCCTGCCGCGCGGGCGGTCTGAAGGGCCCCGCCCACATAGGGGGTGGAGCCGCTGGCCGCCAGACCGATCGCGACGTCGTCGGGGCCCAGCTGCGAGGCGTCCCGCCGGCCCTCCTCCGCGGAGTCCTCGGCGTTCTCCACGGCCTCCACCAGGGCCTCCCGTCCGCCGGCGATGTGCCCCACGACCCGGTGCGGCTCCAGATTGAAGGTCGGCTTGAGCTCGCTGGCGTCGAGCACTCCGAGCCGTCCGGAGGTGCCGGCCCCGTAGTAGTGGACGGTGCCGCCGCGGCGCATCCGTGCGGCGGCGGCGTCGACCACCTCGGCCAGCTGTGGCAGCACCGCCGTGACGGCCTGGACGGCCGCCTCGTTCTCGGCGGTCAGCAGCTGCAGCACTCCCAGGGTGTCCAGCTCGTCGAGGTGGCGGCTGCGCGGACTGCGCCGCTCCGTGGGCGGGAGGGGACGGTCCGGCATGGCGTCGGCGTCGTCAGCGGTCATCGTCCGGGGGTCCTCTCCTGATCGTTGTGCTGCTGGCCGGGGGCCGCCGGCAGCTTCGGCCGGGCGGGGTGCCGCAGGGACAGCGTGCCCCCGACGGCGAAGGTCACCAGGACACCCAGCAGCGGGTACCACTGCCAGGCCACCCACACCTCGCCGGTGACGTACTTCTCCATCACGAAGAAGAACGCATTGACCCCGACGGCGGCGAGGAAGGCGATGTTGGCGTCCGCAGCGCGCGCCCGCCGGTTGAGGATCCCGAAGACGAAGGCGCCGAGCAGCCCGCCGTAGGTGATGCCGGCGACTCCGAGTGCGAGGACCACGATGTTCCCCTCGTCGGACTGGAACACAGCGGCCGGGGCGATGAAGGCCAGCCCCCAGCCGATGGTCGCCCAGCGCCCGACCTTCAGGCCCTCCTGGTCCGTCACCGGGGTCTTGCGGAAGCGGGCGTAGACGTCGGTGACCGTGGAGGAGGAGAGTGCGGACAGCGACGAAGACAGGGTGGACATGGCGGCGGCGATGATGCCGGCCAGGAGGAGGCCGGAGATGCCCGGGGGAAGACCTTCGATGATGAACAGCGGGAAGATCTCGTCGTCGCGGGTCAGGCCGAGCGACTCCGGCGAGGCGTGTTCGTAGTAGCCCCACAGCGCCAGCCCGACCAGCAGGAAGATCGCGAACTGCACGAACACCACGACGCCAGAGACGATGATGGCCTTCTGCGCCTCCGCCTTGGTGCGGCAGGCCAGCAGCCGCTGGACCACCAGCTGGTCGGAGCCGTGGGAGGCCATGGCGAAGACCATGCCGCCCAGCAGGGAGGCGACGAAGGAGGCGTTGTTGGAGAGCGGATTGCCCTCCAGCACGATCATGGTGAGCTTCCCCGCCTCGGCGGCGTCACCGAGCCAGCCGCCTCCGGTGGCGGCGGTGATGATGATGATCGCGAGGACTCCGCCGGCGACGTAGAGGAACATCTGGGCGACGTCGACCCACACCACGGCCTTGATGCCGCCGATGAAAGTGTAGAGGATCGTGACCACCGCCAGGACGACGATGATCGTGAAGTAGGTGGTGTTGAGCCCCAGGCCCTGCAAGATCATGTTCACCGGGATGGCGGCGGCCAGCACCCGGATCCCGTCGGCGAGCAGCCGGGTGAACAGGAAGGTGATCCCCGCGGTGGTCTGTGTGGACTGGCCGAATCTCTTGCCCAGGTAGGCGTAGGCGGTGACCATCTCGCCGTCGTAGTACCTCGGCAGCATGAAGAAGGCCACGATGATGCGGCCCAGGATGTACCCGAGGCCGAGCTGCAGGTAGTTGATGTCGCCCAGGTAGCTCATCACCGGGATGCCGATGACGGTCAGGGCGCTGGTCTCGGTGGCCACCACGGAGAGGCACACGGCCCACCAGGGCAGATTGCGCCCGCCCACGAAGTAGTCCTTCAGTCCTGACTGGCGTCCGCTGAGTTTCAGGCCCAGCCAGGCGGTGGCGGCCAGATAGGCCACGATCACCAGGAGGTCGATGGTCTGCATGTCAGCTCTCTTTCAGGGTCATCCGACCACGCGGAGGCGCGTCGGCCTCAGGGGCGAGGGGGCAGGAAGGTGGAGCGGCCGGCGGCCCGGAGTGAGACGGCCCGCGATGCTGCGGTGGGCCGCTCCCGTGACACTCGGCAGGGTGGCGGGGAGGCCGTGCCAGCTGAGCCAGCCGAGCAATGCCATCAGGCAGGCCTCTTTGGCACCCTCCGGGAGACCGAAGACCTCGTCCGTGGTGCGGAGCTCGACGCCGGCGTCCGGCCCGGTGTGCGGCCCCGAGTGCAGCTCAGTGTGCAGCTCGGCTCGGAGCTGCGTCATCAGCGTGGGATTCCGCGTCCCGCCTCCGGAGGCGACGACGTCGCGGACCCCGTGGGCCCGGCAGGCCTGGGCGACGGTGCGGGCGGTCAGCGTCGTCAGTGTGGCGATGACGTCGACGTCGTCCGGGGCGGTGCCGGCGGCCCGGCGGCGGTTGAGATGCCGGTCCAGGTAGTCGGCGTGGAAGTGCTCCTTGCCCGTGGACTTCGGTGCGGGCAGGGTGTAGTAGGGATCGGAGAGCAGGTCCGCCAGCAGCACAGGGTCCACGGTCCCCTGGGCGGCGAGGGCGCCGTCGCGGTCGAAGCCGCGGGGGTCGCCGGTGATACGGCGGGCCATCAGGTCGATCAGGGCGTTGGCGGGCCCGGTGTCGAAGGCGATCGTCTCCGCGGTGGGGGAGACCACCGTGATGTTGGCGATGCCTCCGAGGTTCAGCATCGCCGTGGGGGTGCGCCCTCCGGCCAGCAGGAGATGGTCGAGGATGCTCGCCAGCGGTGCGCCCTGCCCGCCTGCGGCGACGTCACGAGCCCGGACGTCGGACAGCACGGGCAGGCCGGTGGCCGCGGCGATCCACGCGGGCTGGCCCAGCTGCAGGGTGGACGTGACGACCCCGTCGACGACGTCGTGCCGGACGGTCTGGCCGTGGGAGACGACGAGGTCGCAGCTGGTCTGGGCGTCCCGGCAGAGGGTGCTGACCGCCTCGGCGCTGGTCTGGCCCAGGCGGGCGTCCACGCTGCTGACCAGTTGGAGGGGGACGTCTGCGGGCTCGAGCAGCCGCAGGATGTCCAGGGCCAGCTGCTGCTCGAAGGGCACTTCACGGGAGGCGAGCAGGCGCATCGTGAGCGAGAGGCCGCCGGTCTGCTCGTCGGCGGTGGGCTCCTCCTCTGCTCGGAACTCCACCAGGGCGACGTCGAGCGCGTCGGCAGAGGTACCCGCCATGAGCCCGGCGATGATCATGGCTGCCTCCCGCCGCCGGCGTCCTCTGCGGTGTCCGGTGCGGCGGGCACGGTCAGCTCGGTGCGGATCTTGTACCGGTCGCCCCGGTAGACCGATCGTACGAACTCGATCGGGGTGCCGTCCGCGCTGCGCGAGGTCCGTTCGAACAGCAGGGCCGGCGTGTGGACGGGCACGTCGAGATGTCGCGCCTCCTCGTCGTCGAGCACGGTGGGTTCGATGGTCTGTACGCTGTGGGCCACGTGGATGCCGTGCTGCTCCCGCAGGAGCTCGTAGAACGAGCGGTTCTCCAGGTGCTCGGCACGCAGGTGCGGAAGCAGCGTGCGGGGCACGGTGAGATCCTCCAGGGCGATCGGCTCGTCGTCCGCCAGGCGCAGCCGCGAAATGGTCACGATCTCCTCGCCCTCGTCCAGCTGCAGCTGCCGCCGGATCCGGGGTCCCGCGGGGGAGACCTCGAGGGACAGCGTGTGGGCGCCGGGGGTGAGCCCGCGGGCGCGCATGTCCTCGGTGAAGGAACTGGCGACGAGGGCCTGGTCGAGCTTCGGCCCCAGGGCGAAGACGCCGGACCCGTGGCGTCGGCGCACCGCTCCGCGGGCGACGAGCTCGTCGATGGCTCGCCGCAGCGTCATCCGGGAGACGCCGAGTTCCTGGGCGAGGTCCCGCTCCGGGGGGAACTGGTCGCCGGCGGCCATGCCGTCCAGGCGGTCCAGGAGCTGGTCGCGAACTGCATGGTATTTGGTCACGGGTCCATTGAGACACAGGCCACCCTCAGAATCAAGACCACTGGACTAACTTTTGTCCTTGAGGACTCTGCCGCGAGGCAGGGCGACGGTGGGTACGGTCTCTGCGGGAGCGGCCCTCGTAGAATGAGCGGGCCCGCAGCCGCATCAGAGAGGACGAAGGTGGCCAAGCTCTATTTCCGGTACGGAGCGATGAACTCCGGGAAGTCCACCGGCCTTCTCCAGGCGGCCTACAACTATGAGGAGCGCGGGCAGCGGGTGCTGCTCGCCAAGCCGGAGCTGGACACCAAAGGTGCCGACGAGATCGTCTCCCGGCTCGGAGTGACCCGGTCGGTGGACTTCCTGGTCCCTCCTCGGGCCGCCCTGCGGGAGCTGTTCCGCCAGCATGCGGAGGCCAACGCTCCCGGCACCCTGCTGGACGGCGTCGACGACGCGGAGTCCCGTGCGCTCCGCCGGGGTGTGAAGCCGGTGGCGTGCCTGCTGGTGGATGAGGCCCAGTTCTTCACCGAGCAACAGGTGGACGATCTGCTGCGGATCGCAGTGCTGGACGGTGTCCCGGTGCTGGCCTACGGGATCCGCACCGACTTCCGCACCCGATCCTTCCCCGGCTCGGCCCGGCTGATGGACATTGCGCACTCCCTCGAAGAGCTGAAGACCATCTGCCGCTGCGGCGCCAAGGCGGTCTTCAACACCCGCCGGGCGGGGGACAGGATCATCTTCGACGGTGACCAGGTGGCCATCGACGGGGAGGATGTCTGGTACGAGTCGCTGTGCGCGGGCTGCTACTTGGAGGCCTCCGGAGGGCGGCTGGGCTGAACCAGGCGTCGGCGTCGCGGGCCAGGGCAGAGGCAGCGGTCCAGGACTGAGGGCTGCGGAGCGTCGCGACGGCGTCATCAGGCTGTCATACCCGCGTTGGTAGACTTTCCGACGGTGTCGTCGGCGCAAGGAGACGGCACTGACGTCGAGACGTCCCGACGCAGAGCCGGGACCCTGAAGGAGCGACATGCCAGCCATCGTGATCGTCGGTGCCCAGTGGGGAGACGAGGGGAAGGGCAAGGCGACGGACCTGCTCGGCTCGCGCGTCGACTATGTGGTCAAGCCCAATGGTGGGAACAATGCGGGCCACACGGTGGTCGTCGGCGGGGAGAAGTTCGAGCTGAAGCTCCTGCCGGCCGGCATCCTCTCCCCGAACGCGGTGCCGGTGATCGGCAACGGCGTGGTGGTGAACCTGGAGGCGCTCTTCGAGGAGATCGAAGGGCTGGAGGCCCGCGGCGCGGACACCTCCCGCCTGCGGATCTCCGCCAATGCGCACCTGGTGGCTCCGTATCACCAGACCATGGACAAGGTGACCGAGAGGTTCCTGGGCAAGCGGGCCATCGGCACCACAGGCCGCGGCATCGGACCCACCTACATGGACAAGGTGGGCCGCCTTGGGATCCGGGTGCAGGACATCTTCGACGAGTCCATCCTCCGCCAGAAGATCGACGGCGCTCTGCGGCAGAAGAACGAACTGCTGGTCAAGCTGTACAACCGGCGTTCCATCACGGTCGATGAGATCGCCGAATACTTCCTGTCCTTCGCGGACCGCCTGCGTCCGATGGTCGTGGACACCACGCTGCTGCTCAACGACGCGCTCGACGAGGGCAAGGTCGTGCTCATGGAGGGCGGCCAGGCGACCTACCTCGACGTCGACCACGGCACCTACCCGTTCGTGACGTCGTCGAACCCCACGGCCGGCGGCGCCTCGGTGGGGACCGGCATCGGTCCCACGCGCATCAACCGGTCCATCGGCATCGTGAAGGCCTACACCACCCGGGTGGGCGCGGGTCCGTTCCCCACGGAGCTGTTCGACGAGTGGGGCGAGTTCCTGCAGAAGACCGGAGGGGAGTTCGGCGTGAACACCGGTCGCCCGCGTCGTTGCGGGTGGTTCGACGCCGTCATGGCCCGGCATGCCTCCCGCATCAACGGCTTCACCGACTACTTCCTCACCAAGCTGGACGTCCTGACCGGCATCGAGCGGATCCCGGTGTGCGTGGCCTATGGCGTCGACGGCGTGCGGTATGACGAGATGCCGATGACGCAGACGGAGTTCCACCACGCCAAGCCGATCTTCGAGCACTTCGACGGGTGGACGGAGGACATCTCCGGAGCTCGGACCTTGGATGATCTCCCGGTCAACGCCCGCGACTACGTGCTGGCCCTGGAGAAGATGAGCGGCACGCGGATCTCCGGTGTGGGCGTGGGCCCGGGCCGGGATGAGGTCATCGCCGTGCGTGACCTGATCGACTGATCCGCGTCGAGGCGGGGCTCCCTCTACGAGGCAGCGCCGCCCGGCCGGTAGGGCTTGCTTTCTTCGGCGTCACAGGGTCGGCGTGCCCGCCTGCGCGGCTCTGCTCCGACCGGCCGAGTGATTCGCCCGTGAATCCTTGGATTTCCTGCTCGTCAGCTGACGAAACCCTTGACACTCCACCCCGCCTCGTCTTGGCTAGGGGGATGGCGAGGTGTGATGCATCGCACCTGCGCCGGTCCACGGTTTTCGTCAATGAATAGGACACTCCAATGGACGCGGAATCTACGCACGACACAAGCGGGGGGAATCCCCGGTCTGTACGAAGGGGGAGACCTCGGTCTCCATGGAGAGGCGTTCTGAAACGTGCTCTCGCGGTCGGTGCGGCATCGACGATCTCGGTCGGTGCTTATGCGCTGCC
>NZ_JBQYEY010000023.1:0-51041 GCF_052656005.1 Nesterenkonia sp. K-15-9-6 | reverse complement strand
TGACGCCCGTGTGCAGAGGGCCGCGTACGGGGATTCGAGGCCGCCTACCAGATGAAGGAGCCTCAACCCATGAGCACCCCCACCATCACGACGACGGACGCCCCCGAGACCTTCGAGGGTGCTGCCGACGCAGAGCACGCAGAGACGGTTCACGCAGAGACCTCCACGGAGACCCCGGCTGAGGTCGCTGTGGAGACCCCGGCAGAGACTCCGGAGAATGCCGCCACGCAGGATGCTCCCACGCAGGAACAGCCGAAGCAGGAACAGCCGAAGCAGGAAGGCCCCCGCTTCGCGGATCTGGGCCTGGACGCCCGTGTCCTGGCCGCCACTGAGCGACTCGGCTACGAGACCCCCTCACCCATCCAGGCCCAGACCATCCCGCTGCTGAACGAGGGCCGCGATGTGGTCGGCCTCGCCCAGACCGGCACCGGCAAGACGGCCGCGTTCGCACTGCCGGCTCTGACCCACATGGCCCGTGCCGCCGACGCCGGCGAGCTGGGCACCGCCCCCTCCACCCTGGTGCTGGCTCCCACCCGTGAGCTGGCCCTGCAGGTGGCCGAGGCCTTCTCCACCTACGCGGCCGACGTCGACGGCATCACCGTGCTGCCGATCTACGGCGGCGCCCCCTACGGTCCGCAGCTGGCGGGCCTGCGCCGGGGTGCGCACGTCGTGGTCGGCACGCCCGGTCGTGTGATCGACCACCTCTCCCGCGGCTCGCTGGACCTCTCCGAGGTGCAGCACCTGGTGCTGGACGAGGCCGACGAGATGCTGCGCATGGGCTTCGCCGAGGAGGTCGACCAGATCCTGGAGCAGACCCCTGCGGACAAGCAGGTGGCGCTGTTCTCGGCCACCATGCCCCGGGCCATCCGCCGCATCTCCCAGGACTACCTGAACGACCCGGTGGAGGTCTCGGTCAAGTCGACCACCTCGACGTCGTCGACGATCCGTCAGCGCTATGTGCAGGTCCGTCACTCCTCCAAGCTGGAGGCGCTGACCCGCATCATGGAGACCGAGGCGCACGACGCCGCCATCGTGTTCGTGCGCACCCGCTCGGCCACCGAGGAGGTCGCCAACCGGTTGGGGGCCCGTGGGTTCCGCGCGGCCGCCATCAACGGCGACATCCCGCAGAAGCTGCGCGAGACCACGGTGGAGAACCTCCGCTCCGGCCGTGTGGACGTGCTGGTGGCCACCGACGTCGCGGCCCGCGGCCTCGACGTCGAGCGGATCAGCCACGTGTTCAACTACGACATCCCGCTGGACACCGAGTCCTATGTGCACCGGATCGGCCGCACCGGCCGCGCCGGACGCTCCGGCGAGGCCGTGCTGTTCGTGACCCCGCGGGAGCGCCGCCTGCTGCGCGCCATCGAGAAGGCCACCCGCCAGAAGGTGGAGCCGATGTCCATGCCCACCGTGGCCGACGTCAACGCCTCCCGCCTGCAGCGGTTCTCCGAGAAGATCACCCAGACCCTGGCCTCCGAGGACCTGGAGGAGTACCGCGGGCTGGTGAGCTCCTATGTGGCCGAGCAGAACACCCCGGCCGAGGACGTGGCCGCCGCCCTGGTGGCCATGGTCCACGACGGGCGTCCGCTGCTGCTGGACGAGAACGGCACTGACGAGCTGGTCCGCGAGGCTGAGCGCGCCGGGCGTGAGCGGGACGACCGCCCCGAGCGGGGTCCGCGTGCCGACCGTGGGCCGCGGGCTCCCCGCGAGGCCGGTCCTGGCAACGCCATGTATCGGATCGCCCTGGGTCGTCGCGACGGCGTCGCGCCGGGCCACATCGTGGGCGCGATCGCCAACGAGGCGGAGATCCCCGCCAAGAGGATCGGCGGGATCGACATCCGCAACACCCACTCGCTGGTGGAGCTGCCCGATCACCTCTCCAGCGCGCAGTGGGAGGCGCTGTCCAAGACCCGGATCGGCGGCGAGCTGATCCGCCTGGAGAAGGACTCCGGCGCTGGCTCCCGCGGTGGAGACCGCGGTGATCGCGGCGACCGTGCTGACCGCGGCGATCGTGGCGACCGGGGCCCGCGCGGCGGGCACCGCAAGGGCGGTTTCGGCGGGGACAAGGGCGACAAGCGTCGCAAGCCCCGCTGGCGCTGAGCCTCAGCAGGACCCCTCCACGGTCCTGTGACGGACGTCTCTCTGCCTCGATTTTCTCCCGACGGGAGCTGGTGGTAGAGTTTCATGCCGTTGCCCCAATAGCTCAGTGGTAGAGCGCAGTCTTGGTAAGACTGAGGTCCCGGGATCGATTCCCGGTTGGGGCTCTGAATGAGAGCCCGCGCGGCGCTTCCGGCGCGGCGCGGGCTTTCTCATTCGTGGCGGTGTAGCTCAGCTGGTTAGAGCGCACGACTCATAATCGTGAGGTCGCGGGATCGAGCCCCGCCACCGCTACCCCCTCAGAGGACCCCTCGCCCATCGGGCGGGGGGTCCTTTCGTTAAGCACCTCGTCGCCGAGCAACTGCGCCAGCGAAATCCCCAACCAGTCCGCGACCTGGGAAAGCTCGACGATGCTCCAAGGTGTCTTCCCCTTCATCCGGAACGAAAGGCTCGTGGCGCTGATCCCTAGGTGGCTGGCGAGGCTGCGCTGAGTGAGCTGCCTCCGAGCGAGCCAAGCTCGCACCTCGCTCGACACCTGGATGCTGATTGCATCCTGCCCTGTGCTTGTCTCTCCCGCTGTCATGGTCATACCAAACAGGGTACTCGCGTAGGCCAACGCAGGCAACGAATTCTTTACCTACGTACGCTACACACAAATCTAGTGCTTGCAATGTGTGGCTCAGGCAAATATTGTCCTAGCCATGACGTATCTAGAGATTCTCAGAGCAAACATTGGTGCCGAGCTGGGACGCCGAGGGCTCCACCAGAAGGATGCGGCGCGGGCGCTTGGCCTCAGTAATGCGACCTTCTCGGGGAAACTTCACGGACGTAGCGCCTTCAAGTTGGTTGAGCTGATGAGGCTCGCTGCATGGCTTGGGATCAGTTTCAGCAGGCTTACCGAGGGGTTCGATGCGGCAGACGAGCTAAGCCCCGGCGCGGACGGTGATGTTGCTCAGGGAGCGGCGTGATGTCTGGTCAGGAGCTAGCCGGAGTTGTCCCTGAGATTGAGGACGGGACTTTCTCTGCAGAAGAAGCACGGAACCTGACAGACCGCCTCCGTATGGGACTCGAGCAGGCGTGGCAGCTGATCGCATACGCCTATCGTGGGCGCGCGTACACAGCCCTTGGCTACAGGACGTGGGATGAGTACGTCCAGCGGGAGTTCGGTCACCTGAACCTCCAGCCGCCCCGCGAAGAGCGCGACAACGTGATTCTGTCCCTTCGTGCTGCGGGGCTGAGCGAGCGTGCAACAGCGGTCGCGACTGGACTGAGCAAGGGCACAGTGGGAGCCATCACCCGATCCGCACAGGATTCAGGTGCCCAAAATTGGGCACCTGAAGAGGGAGCGGGCCCTTCCCCGCAGATGACGGAGGGCGGAGACGGGAAGTTCTACAAGCAAGCCCGCCCACAGGGCCGTACCAAGCCGGAGCCAGAGCCGGAGCCGTTGCCGGGGCAGACGTCGATCGCTGATGAGCTGGGCGAGGACGCAGGCGATGCTCTGGCCGGGTCCGTGTTGGACATGCCGGCCTCAGAGGCTGGGATCGAGGTCCTCGACCTCGACGCCACAGACCGGGGCCACCGCGAGCAGGCCCGCCGTGATGTCCGTGAGTTCCACCAGAGCGGTCAGGGCGCGGTCCAGATGACGATCAAACTGGGCCACCGCCTCGCAGGGACTGTCGCCCCATCGATGGGGGACTCCCCACTCAGCGATGAGGAACGCGCAGGGGTGGTGACCGACTCCGCCCGATGCGTACGGACACTGGCGAACTTGCTGGCCCGGGCTGCGAAGCACCCAGAGGCCCTGGACCCGGAGGCCGGAGCGGCCGAGGCCGTGATGAGTGATGTGACTGATGCCGTGGCTGATCTGAACAGCGCGGTGGATGAGTGGAGGAAGAGCCGATGAGCGTAGACGCATTGGATCAGACCAAGCACACCGAAGACCCCACCTACGACTCCCGGACGGGCAACGGATTCGGTGGTCTGCACGTGGTCGATGAGAGCCCTGGAAGTGCCCCGGAACAGGGTGCGCCCCCGGTCCATGAGAATGCGGTGGGTGAACCGCGGACCGGGGGCGCTGGAGGTGACGGGCGAGAGCAGTCAGCAAGCTCAACCGTCAGTAATGATGCTATCACCGGGACCTTGGAATCTCGGGGCACCGACCACGGCGCGGAGGTCGCATCCTCCAGCGTGGAGCCGGTAGCGGACCGGGAGGCCAGGGCTCACCGCCGGCGGCGGGTGAACCCCGACTCGGGGATCTTCATCCGGGTGATCGTCGTCGGTGTCGTGCTGCTGGGATTGGTCGCGTTCGCGATCAGCTTCGTAGCACTGATGGACATCGCCCACTGGCTGGGGCTACCCCGGTGGATGCACTGGTCAATCCCGGTATTCATCGACCTGGCGATCCTGATCTACGCCGGAGCGGTGCTGATTCACAAGGCCCGGGGCGAGTCCACGGTGATCTCCTGGCTGGTGCTGCTGACCTTCACAGCGGTCTCCGTGGTGGCGAACTCAGCCCACGCGATCGCCTACGGGTCCGGGACCGAATGGGAGTCCTGGATCGGGGCGGGCATCGCCGCGATGGTCCCCATGGCGATCTTCATCGCGACCGAGCAGCTGGCCCGGATCGCGGTGGAGAACCCGCAGACGCGTCGCCGTGAGGTCCAGGACGCCACCCGGTGGGAGGCCACCCTGGCCGAGCAGGAACGGGAACGCCTGGAGATGGAAGCCCAGTACGCCGAGCAGAAGGCCGAACTGACGGCCCGCCGTGCGGCTGCCGAGCGCCAGGCTCAGCTGGAGCAGGAAGAGCACGAGACCCAGCTGGCGATCGCTAGGGCCGAGCGCGAGAAGCGCGTCAAGGAGGCCACGAAGACCCAGGAGCCCGAGTCGCAGCCCGGATATCAGGGAGCCCAGGGCAATGGGGTGCCGACCACTCCCCGGCGTATCCAGGGATCGGTCCAGCCCACACCTACCCAGGACTCTGCGCAGTCCTCCACTGGTGAGCCCGCCCGACAGGTGTCGCGGCCGCGCACCTCGAGCGCGGTCGCGACCTCCGAGGCCTGGGTGCGCGACCAGGTCGAGGCTGGACACACCCCCACCGGCATGGAGCTTGCCGAGGCGTTGGGACTCTCCGAGCGGACGGCACGGCGGCATCTGCAGAAGATCAAAGAGACCCACCCTGAGTGGTTCTCCGAGGAAGGACAGGCCGATGAGTGAGCACACCACAGCCAACAGCGAGTCGGAGCCGGCCTGGGCGGGGAAGCTCCCGAACCCTGAGGACGTCCGGGTCTTCCTGGACTACTCCGATGCACTGACCCAAGCGATGGGGCAGAACCGGATCCAGGATGCGGCCCGAGCGGCAGCCACCGCCTTGGAAGCGCTGAGTTACATCTGCGAGGCGCTGGACCCGGAGGGGACGATGCCGGCGGCGATCACCCACCAGGACGGGACCTATATCGTGCCCGAGTTCCTGCACCAGGCACACCTCGAATTCCTCGACTCGACCCCCCGGCGCAGGAAGAAGGACCACTGATGAAGACCGAGATCATGACGAACTTTCTGAACACGAGCAGCGCAGTGGGGCTCGTCCCGCCAGTGGATGTCTGGAATCAGTACAAGCCGGGCCCGGACGGACTGCTGATGGGGCTGTCCATGGAACTGGCGATCGGGCTGGGGATCTTCATAGTCGTGTCCTTCCTGACCATCCCGCTGTGGGGACCGCCGGCTGAGAGGGGGCTGAGGAAGCTCGAGAGCTGGTCTCAAGCCAGGTGGGGCAAACCGGGCGGAGATCAGGAAGGCAATCAGAACGGTGGCCAGGACACGACGCCAGATCCAGCAGATGGTCGATACGAACGGGAGGCAGAGCGATGAGCTTTGAACTGGATCCACGACTGGTGGATGGATGGCCCTGGGCTCCGGCAGCCGTGCTGGGTTTCGCGGCCCTGTGGTTGCTCGTGAGCTGGCGCGTGTTCCTGTGGCCGCGCCGGGAGGCCAACACAGTGAAGATCCGCGAGGGCCAGGGCCTGGACCTTGCCGCACATCATCGACGGGCTCGTGGCCCCGGACAGGACCGGTCGATGGTCGTCATCGAGCGCCGTGAGCAGCTGCCCTTCACCTGGGTCGGAGCAGTGCTCCCCAGCCAAGAGCACCCCGGAGCCTTCGAGGCCTACTGGGGGCAGGGCCTGCGCTTCCCCCGGCTGTTCAGTGGCGCGCCGACCAGATTCGAGCGGTGGAAGAGCTTCACCTCCCGTGAGCGGGCGCTGTCCTTCGTGGCCCAGTGCGAGGCCGCACACCAAGCCCGTGGGCTCGCAGGCCCCGCGGGGCTGCATCGGAGCGGAGAAGGCACCCCGTGAGAGCCATGACCGTGAACAGAAACCAGGCCAGGGGAGGAGGTTCCCGATGAGCTGGAAGGCACTGAGCTGGGCCGAGGACATCTGCGAGGAGATGAATCTCCCGGCGAATCAGCGGTGGATCCTCCACCTGCTGGCCAACATGGCGGACGAGCAGTGGTCATGCTTCCCCTCAATCAAGTACCTCGAGCGGAAGTCCGGGCTCGGTGACCGCACTGTGCGGACCTGCGTGAGGAAGCTGCGCGAGCAGGGACTTATCGAGGTCGAAGACCGGCGGAATCAGCACGGCGGTCGGATGGGGTACCGGTACTACCTCCAGCCCACCATGAGCGCTGAGACGAGCCCCGAAGCCAGCGAGGAAGGGCACGTAAACCCCGGAATGGCGGTACCGGCAAATTCTGCCGGTAGGTCCGGGGAGCCTGTGGAAAACCTACCGGCAAATATTGCCGGTAGGCCCTCGATCCCCGGAATGGCGGTACCGGCAAATATTGCCGGTAGGGGGTCCTACCGGCAAATCACGACATCCCTACCGGCAAATATTGCCGGTCCCGCGCGCGAGGTGAACGCGCGCGCGTCTTTAACCTCCACTGAGAACCATCACTCCTCCTCCTCACCTCAGGAAGGTGAGTTCAGTGCGAGCACTGCTGATGAAGTGGTGGAGCCTCAGCCGGTGGCTGAGGAGGAGCCGGCGGGCGGAGCCGCCGGTGAGGAGGAGCAGGAGATCCCCGGTCATGGTGCACAGCGGCCGGTGGGGTCGTCTGCCTTCGGCGACGACCACCACCAGCCCGCCAGCACCTCACCGGAGCCTGCGGGCCCTGGTCTCGGCTACGCAGATGCTGATTCTGATGTGCCCGCAGAGGTGGCCGGTCATCCGGCCACCTCGGGGCTGGCTGGTCCTGGTGGCGGCCAGGGGCCGGCCACGCATCGAGGTGTCGAGCTGGGCAGGCTAGGTCAGGACGTGGCCATGGTGACCGGCCGGGTGCTGGAGCCGGCCACGTTGGCCGCGCTGGTCGATGTCATCCTTGGCCGGGCCTCCTCCCGGGTGGCCAACCCGGCCGCGTTCGTGGCGGCCTCGGTGCGGAACAACCCGGCCCGGACCCAGGAGGACGTGGCCGGGTGCTTGGCCGGCCACACTGGCCAGGGGATGACCGGCCATGTGGCCGCAGGAGTGGCCACTGGTGTGGCCGGCCATCTGGCCGCTGGTGGCCACGGCGCAGCGGGCCTGGGTGCTGGGCTGATGGCCGGTCAAGTGTCCGGTCAAGTGTCCGGCCATGTGTCCGGCCATGTGTCCGCTGGTGTGGCCGGTGCGGTGGTGGCCGAGCGGCCGGGATGCCCCGTCGATGATCACGCGTCCTACGGGCATCGGCAGGGTCGGTGTCCGGTCTGTCGCTCGGAGGCGGCAGCTGGTGGCTGGGTGGTCGAGTACGACGCCTCGTTCCCGGCAGAGTTGGTCCGGGAGAAGTTCGAGCGGCTGGGTGAGGAGCACCAGGCCGCAGCGGTGAAGCAGAAGGTCCGGATCGTTGGGTGACGATCCGGGAATGTCCCGGTCACGGGACTGACACGGAGGTGAGAGAAGTGAGTAGTGAGCAGCAGACCAGTCGAGGTGGCCGGCCGCAGAGGCGGAGCGCCGGTGAGAGACGGACTGACGCGCATGAGGACCTGGACGACGCATGGGGCTCAGCCCTTGAGGAGCCGGATGACCGGCAGGCGGCGGGAGTCACCGATGAGGAGCTGGACCAAGCTGTGCGATCCGCAGCCCCGGTGGTGTGGGAGACCCTGGGAAAACCCACCTTGGAGGACGTCGAGGACGTGCTGCAGGAGACCTGGGAGAGCGTCTGGGCGGAGGCTGAGAGGTTCGATCCGGAGCGGGGGTCGCTGGCGACCTGGGTGCGCACGATCGCGCACCGCAGAGCGGTGGACTTCGTGAGGGTCAAGGTGCGCCAGCAGGCAGGACAGGAGCGTCTGGAGCGGGCGGCGATGGCCCGTGAGCAGTCGGCGGTGACGATCTGGGCTGATGATGATGGCTATGATGCGGTGCTGGCCGCTGAAGAGGCGGTCTCGCAGGCTGGTCCGCTGCTGCGGGCCGCTCAGCGGGTGATCCCGAACCGCGAGACGTTTCAGCGGGCGGTGGAGATCATCATCGGTTGCGACAACGATGTCGGGCTGGCTTCGGAGCGGCTCGGGATCAGTGAGGATGCTCTGCGGGCGGCACGACGGGAGTTCGTGATGACCTGTCAGGTGATCGCAGCGGCCAAAGCGGCCAGGCTCGAGTCGAAGCCGGTGACGGTCGGGGTGCTGCTGGAATGCGTGGCCGAGTCTGATCCCACCGAGGCCGGGTCGTGGCGGCGGGAGGTGGCCGAAGCTGTCGCGGCCAGTGGCCGGCCACTGGGCGAGATCACAGGTGACGAGGTGGCCGAGCTGACCGAGTTCTCGGCCAACACCGCCAGGCAGTACTGGGCCAAGGTGAAGTTCTGGCTGCAGGTCGCCTACACGGTGATGACCGCCAAGCACGACCTGGGCGAGGAGCCGCCGGTCGATGAGGACGAGTATTTCCCTGAGCCGGAACCGGCCAGGGCCTAAGAGACGGCCACGACCCCAGCGGTGTGGCCGAGATGGATCGAGAGGAACACGCGGATGCACAACGAGCAGACCCTGGCGGATCGGGCGGTGTGGCTGATGATCGCCGCCGCAGCGGCCTGGTTCCTGGTGCCGGAGCTGATCTACATCTGGCTGCGGTGGCTGCCGACCCCAGAGTGGTGGCCAGCGCTGTTGGATGCTCGAGGGTTCGCTCGGATGCTCGGGCTCGGACTGGCCATCGCCGGGGTCGTGATGCTGCTACGGATCCGCAAGATCTCCGGTCCATGACCGGCCACCTGACCGGCCATGTGGCCGGCGGTATGGCCGGGTGGTCGGCGGCGAGTGGGTGAGAAGTGAGGTACCGAGTAGTGAGGTGCCAGGGATGGAGGGTGAAGTGAGAGCAGAACAAGACGATGAAGTTCAGGCTGATGTCGAGATCAACGCGGAGCCTGTAGGGGACGCCGAGGTCGGGCAGGAGCCTGGGGTCAGGGATGACCGGCCGGATGCTGAACCTGGGCGAGCGTCGCCGCCGGGTGTGGTTGATGCCGGGGATGGGCGGGGAGACTACGTGTATCGGCGGCGGAGTGTGGTTCGTCGTCTGGGACGGGCCGGGGTGCGGCCGCTGGTGGACCTTGCCGGGGACATGAAGGGTCTGGCCCGTGAGGCGTGGGCGGCGGCGGCTCCGCCTGATGACGAGTCCACCGCTGAGAAGTACCCGGGGTGGGTGCGTGGCTGGGGTGGGAAGGCGCTGATCGTGGTCGCGATCGTGGTGGTCTTCATCGGCTGGTGGCTGGTGATGGGGCTGATGCTCTGACCACGCCACCAGACCCAGGAGGTCAGAGCCGGAACGAGGTGCGCAGGCCACGTCCGTGGCTGATGAGTTGTCTACCGGAGGCGGTGGGCCCAGACGAGGAAGCGCGTCGGGCCCGCCGCCTTTCTCATGCCCTTCGGTGGTTCTGACCCGGTGGGGCAGATCCGAACGGGCCACCGGGGAGGCGCGCTGGTTCGGGCGGTCTGGGGTCCTCCAGCGGGTTTTCCGGCGTGATGGGTCGTCGTGGGTGACATACGCGGGTGAGGGGTCCTTGCGAAAGGGAAGCGTCAGCAGTTGCCAGCGATAACCGATTGATTCCGCCCCGGAGGAGGTGCCAGGACATGTTCGATGGTCTGGACTCGGATCTGTGGTCCTCTGACGACGGCTTCGCCGGACTGGCGGGCCCGGTCATGGCCACCGTGCTCGTCTTGCTGGTCGTGGCCGGCATCGTCGGTGCGGTGATGTGGGCCGCAGGCCGCTCAACGGAGCGGGTGAAGACGCGCGGGTTCTACATGATGGTCTGCTCTGGCCTGGCCGCTGTGCTCGCTGGGTCGATCGCGGGTGCGGTGGCTTGGTCGAGCAGTGGGGGCGGGATCGAGGGCGGTCTGGAAGCTCTGCTGCCCGAGGATGCACGCCCCGGGGCGATTGAGATCGAGGTCGAAGACGTGCTGGTCAACTGCGTCGAGGCGGTCTCCGTCGAGGCTGACACCGCCTGGGCTGGCAACCGGCCGACCTCTGACGGGCACGAAGAGATGCTCGGCGTCCTGGAAGAGCTGGGCGTGGATGAGGCCTACGAAGACGAGATCGATGATGGCAACTTCACCTCCAGCGTCACCGGCGCTGGAGACATCTCCAGGGTCTTGTGGCACCCCGCCGATGGGGACTGCTCCACGGAGAACACCACGGCAGTGCCGGGATCGACGGTGACTGTGGCGGTCTATGTCGGAGGCGATCGGATGCTCGGTGGCGCGACCACCGCGGATCTGGACCTCGAGGCTCCTGAGTGATGGCTGGCGGATGACCGGTGGATAAGAGAGAAGCTCCCCTGCTCGGGGTGGTCAGAGGAACCCCGGCAGCGACCGCTGTCAGGGACTTGGTGAGAGATCGGAAGGATCAGTCATGTCGGATATCTACGCGCAGGGGGCAGGCACAGTGCAGGCCGTTCGGGAATCAGATCTGCCCTCGCCAGACTTTACGGGCCCCTGGCAGCCCTTCGTCGACAGCATCGCCGGGATGGTCATCGGCACGGTGATCGTCGTCCTGGTCGCAGCGATGGTGGTGGGCGCGATTCTGTGGGCTGTGGGCAAGTTCGGTCAGGGCGGGTCCAGGATGCAGTCGAACGGGCTGATGGTGTTCCTCATCGGGATGGTGGCAGCGGTGCTGGCCGGTGCGGCGGGCGGCATCGTCGTGTACTTCTTCGATGTCGGGCCGGAGTGGATGAACTTCAACGACACCCAGGGCGGCTGATACCGACGGTGGGGCCCTGTGGGCCCCACCGTCTTCTTCAGACCAGACCAGGCCAGGAGCCCGGAGAGCACGGGTCACCGGGCATGACGCGAGGCAGTAGGCGCACAGTAAGGCGGCAGGATGTTCAGTCAGTGGGGCGAGAAGATCGGTGAGTTCCTCGCCGGTGAGATCGAGGGCTTGGTCTTGGCGGCCTGGTTCTTCATCGAGGATGCCTTCGCCGTGGGCACGGTCAACACCGCCGATGGTGACGGACGGCTCTCTGACTGGTGGGTCGCGGTGGTCGGCGGTGAGATCACTCAGGTCTCCACTGACGGGACCGTGATGTCTACGGTGGACCATCCCGGGCTGCTGGGGATCGTCACTGCTGTGATGCTGCCGGTGCTGATCATCTTGGCGCTGGTCCAGGTCTGCCTCTCCGCCTTCCGTGGCTCTACGGAGGGGATGCTGCGAGCTGGGCTGATGGCGATCGCCGGGGTGCCGGTGGTGTGGATCATGGCCGGGCTGGTGTGGGTCTGTCTAGGGATCACCGACACGGTGACCAACTGGATACTTACCACCGGGACCAGTCAGAACGATGGGGTCGTCGCCGTGTTGAGCCTGTTCGGTCTGCAGTGGGACGAGTCCGGAGCGAACACCGCAGACGGCGCGGCCGGGGTGGTGCTCAACGAGAACTTCGTGCAGTGGGAGATGGCCCGGGCCGAGGGTGACGCCCGCCGGACCCTGTTCCCGCTGATCGTCGCGGTGGTCATGATGCTCTGCGGGGCGGTGCTGATGTTCTTCAACGTGCTGCGGGTGCTGGTGATCCTGCTGCTGACCGTGTTCCTGCCAGTGGCCGTGTTCTCCATGACCTCCCAGGCCTCGAAGCCGATCTTCTCCCGATGGTGCGCGATCGTCGCAGCTCTGCTGGCTGCCAAGCCTGCTGCGGCGGTGGTGATGCGCTTCGGGGCTGTGATCGCCCAGACCGGCAGCGAGTGGATCATGATGGTCTGCGGCGTGGTGCTGATCCTGGTGGCAGCCGCAGCACCGTTCATCATGCTGGCGCTGATGTCGTGGATGACGGGTGGATCCAGTGACGGGATCGAGCGGGCCGGAGCGGCCGCAGGCCAGAAGGCGGTCCACCAGACTAAGCGCGCGGTGAACTCCACTGTGCAGCGGGCCTCGATCGCCACACGCGGAATCTCACGGGCCGGTCGGGGTGGAGGCACTGTCAAGCCCGTCGGCGGCAGCCCTGCCCCAGGCGGTGCCGGTGGCGGTGGAGCTGCGGCGGTGCGGGAGCCGCTGGGTAAGGCCGCACCGATGATGCAGCGCCGCCGAGCCCCTCAGAGCACAGCAGCCGGGACCCCCGGCGGCTCCGCCAGCAGCACGGGGTCGCGGTCAGGTCCTCGCACTGTGGGAGGAGGCCCGGGATGAGGGCTGAGAGCACCGAGCTAAGAGCACAGGGATGACAGTCAGCAGGGACGAGCAGAGACGTGTCCAGGCGTTGAGCGTCGGGACGATGAGCCTGCAGGGCAGGGAGTGAGGACGACGATGACACAGACCAAGACGACGGAGATCGATTCCGAGTGGGATGACCACCGGTTCCCCAGAGAGCGCCGCAATGGTGTGGTCATGGGCCTGGACTGGGACCAGATCGTGGTGCTGCTCTGCGGTGCAGGATTCACCTGGTTTCAGGCGCAGTTCATCGTCGGGGTGCCCCTGGGCTTCGTCACCGGCCTTCCGCTGCTGGTCATCACCGCCCTGATCGGGGTGCTGAAGCCTGCCGGGCATTCGGTGCCGTTCTGGGTGTTCCTGTGGATCATCGCGAAGTATCGCCGCTTCCGGGGTCAGCTGATGTTCCGCCGGCGGGTCGCCGCAGTGCAGTTCACCGGCATCGAGGACGATCCGAATCCCGAGGAGGACGAGGAACGGGACAGCCAGCACGACGGTGACGAGGCGGATCACGATGTGCACGGGGCGGGGGTGGAGACGCCGTGGCGGGACAAGAAGGGCCGGATCAAAATCCAGGGTGGTGACCGGTTCGTGCTGCCCGGGGAGCTCGCGGAGCTGAGGGCCTATACGCTGCCCGGGGGGCCGGCGTTCATCTATGACCCCAGGGCGCGGGAGGCCGTGCTCGTGGCGCAGGTGACGACTTCCAAGGCGTTCAAGCTGGAGTCGGGGGAAGAGCAGATCGCTCGCACCCGGGGATTCCGGTCTGGTCTGACCACGTTGGCAGGGCTGAAGGGCGTGGCCCGATGGCAGACTTCCGATCAGACCACTTTGATCTCGGGGTCGCGGATCGAAGCCTGGTACGCCGGCAAGCAGGCCAGCGCACCGCGGATCTGGGACGAGGAGATCGGCGAAGAAGTGCCCCTGTCCGGGGAACGCGTTGATGAGTTCGTCCACCAGGGCTACCTGGATCTGATCAGGCAGGCCAATAGTGTCCCTGTCCATGAGATGTGGTTGTCCGTGGTGCTCAAAGCGGACCAGCTGACCCAGCAGATCCTGACCTACGGAGGTGGACTGCGCGGGTTCATGGAGGTCGCGGTGGGACTGACCGAGGCGATCGAGTCGGTGGTGGAGTCCGCCGGTGGGCAGGTCACTGGATGGCACACAGCACGGACCGTGGCGGGACTGAGCCGGACCGCCTTCGACCCCGGTTCCTCGCTGATGGTCACCCAGGGGGACAACGGGGTGGTCGGGGCAGATGTGTCGGATGCGGGCCCGATGGCGATGGACGTCTACCCGGATCGGCTGGTCTCTGATTCTGGCCAGCACCGGACTTTTCTGGTCTCTGAGTGGCCACAGGATCAGGTGGATCTGGGTTTCCTCGGGGAGTTCGTGTTCGCCGGCGGGTTCCGGCACACGGTGACGATGCATTATCAGCCCCGGCCGCTGGCGAAGGCGAAGAAGTCGGTGCGGGAGCGGAGGGCCTCGTGGCGGTCTGCTGCGAAGATCCGGGCGAAGCTGGATCGTGAGGAGGACGAGGAGGTCCTGCAGGAGTGGACCGACATCGGCCATGAGGGTCAGGAGCTGGCTCGTGGTTTTGCAGCGATGAAGCCGGTGGGGCTGATCACCGTCTCAGCCCCGGAGGGGACCGCTCTGGAGGGGTACTCGAACGACGTCATGCACGCGGCCACACAGGCGAATTGTCAGGTGCGGGTGCTGTGGAACCAGCAGGATGCCGGGTTCGCCGCCTCCGCGCTGCCGTTTGGCCGAATCCAGGTTCGCTGAGCCCATCCTGGGCGGGTAAGGAGAGATCACGATGGTGATGACCAAGGACAACACGACAGCCTCCCACCGGACGGCGTTCAGCTTCGTGCTGGGGGAGTCGAAGCTCAAAGAGCAGCGGTTCAACCGGAAACAGGTCCGGCAGATCAACCGGCTGCCGGTCGAGGCGGAGAAGAAGCAGTCGGGTGATGGGCTGCCGCGCCCGGTCTTCGGGGCCGGTGGGCCGTCCTCAGCCGCCCAAGGGTGGGGTCTGCGGAAACTGAAGGCCCGGGGGGTGCCGACCACTGCTCATCTGGCGGCGACCACGATGCCGTGGCTTGCTGGCCCGTCGCTGGGCTCGGATGGGGTCATGGTCGGTGATGACCTCAACGGGGGTGGGGCGTTCTGCATCGACCCGTGGGAGCTCTACCGGCGCGGCATCATCTCAGGGATGTCTGCGATGGTGTTCGGCCAGGTCGGGTCCGGGAAGTCGACCATGGTGAAGATCTGGTCGATCCGGCTGGTGCTCTCGGGTCGGAAACTCTCGGTCATCTCGGACATCAAGGGCGAATGGACCGTCATCGTGGAGGCCCTGGGTGGTCAGGTGATCAAGCTAGGGCCAGGGCTGGAAACCCGGGTCAACCCGCTGGACGAGGGTCGTCGTCCTTCGCTGGATGTCAACGGCCGGCCCATGAGCGACGCGGCCTGGGCGGACATGGTGCGCAAGCGCCGGCTGGGGGCGCTGAAGCGTATCGTGCAGATCCTCGAAGGAGAGCGGCCTCTGCTGGCCCAGGAGCGCAACGTGCTGACCTACGCGCTGGACACCGCCGTGGAGCGGGCCACAGCGGAGTCCCGGACCCCGATCCTTCCCGATGTGGTGGCGGCCCTGTGGGAGATCAAGCGCGAGGACCAGGAGGAGAACCCGTTGCGCTCTGACGGAGCGAACGTGATGGCCATGGCGCTGGAAGAGCTGACCACCGGGGACATGGCCGGCATGTTCGATGCCGAATCAACGGTGCAGTACGACCCGTTCGCCCCGGCGGTGTCCCTGGACACCTCGGCGCTGGGGGAGGCCGATCAGCGTCTGCGCAACATCGTCTCCTCGTGCTCGTCGACCTGGACCGAGGCCATGGTGGCCTTCGCAGAGGCCGGCCAGAGGGTGGTCGTCAACGAGGAAGGCTGGTCGGACATGGCCTCGAAGGCCGCTCTGCAGTCCAAGGTGCGGTTCTGGAAGCTGGCCCGGGCCTACGGGATCTTCAACATTCTCATCTTGCACAAGCTGGTCGATCTGGACACCGCCGGGGATGCGGGGTCGCAGGAGGCGACCATGGCCCGAGGACTGCTGGCGGAGTCGGAGATCAAGGTGATTCACCGCCAGGACGCCTCGGCGCTGGCGATCACCTCCTCAGAGCTGGAGATCTCCGAGCGGGAGCGGGCGCTGCTGAAGGACCTGGACAAGGGCGTGGGTCTGTGGCGGGTCGGCCCGAAGATGAGCTTCGAGGTCTACGCGCGACGGTCCGAGGCTGAGAAGCCCCTGGTGGACACCGATGACCGGATGGACGGCAGCACTGATGACGTCACCACTGCCACGGCCACCGGTGAGAGTGGCGAGGGTGAGGGGCACGGGCTGGAAGCCGGTGTCGGGGTGCGAGAGGAGCAGATGGCATGAAAGGAGGAGTCAGCGGCGCGGAGATGCTGATGATCGGCCTGGCCGGGCTGTTAGCCCTGGGGGTCGCGCTGACGGGGTTGGGCATGCTGGTGAATCGGGTGGCGTGTGGAGACTGGGGGACACTCGATTCGCCGCTTGCGCTGATCCAGTTCGGCATGACCGGGGAGATGGCCGCGTTCGGGGACGTCGACGGGTGCGCGGCCCCGGCGAGCTGGTTCTTTGGAACCCTCATCGGGCTGCTGATGCTGGTCGTGGTCCTGGTGGTGGTGATCGTGGTCGCGTGGTCCCGGTACAAGGAGTCCGACCGGTACTTCATCAAGGACCTGCGACGCCGGGAGGGCATCGCTAAGCCGGCAGAGATTCGTAGCGTGGGGGTGAAGAAGCCCAAGTCGCGGGTGAAGACGGTGCGCCCGACCCAGAAGAAGGCGAAGCTGCACAACGCCGCACTGATGCTGGGGCGCAGTGAAGGGATTCCGCTGTGGGTCTCGCTGGAAGAGTCGATCGTGCTGATCGGCCCTCCCCGGTCGGGGAAGGGGCTGCATCTGCTCATTGATGCGATCTTGGACGCTCCGGGGCCGGTGATTACGACCAGCTCGCGGGCGGACAACTACGCGGCGACCTCCGAGCTGCGGGCGAAGAAGGGACCGATCGCCCTGTTCGATCCGCAAGGGCTGACCGGGATGCCGACCACGCTGAAGTGGTCACCGATCACCGGCTGTGAGGATGCTCAGGTGGCCAGGCAGCGGGCCTCGAGCCTGATCTCGGCCTCTGGGCTGGGCTCCTCGGGCAGCAATGCGGAGTGGCAGGCGCCAGCGGTGATGATCATGGAGTGTCTGCTGCACGCGGCCGCCCTGGATGGGCGCACGGTGGATGATCTGATGCGGTGGGGCAATGACCCGGCGGCGGCGATCGACGCGGTCGAGATCCTGATGCAGAACCCGCAGGCCGCCGGCGGCTGGGGTCTGGCGTTGCGCGGGGTGATCAACGGGGATCCCAAGTTGCTGCAGAACAAGTGGTTCGGGGTCTCCGGGTGTGTGGGTGGCCTGTCGGTGCCCAGCGTTCGGGAGGTCCTCAAGCCGACCTCGGTGGAGGAGACCTTCGATATTGAGCGGTTCATCCGGGAGTCCGGGACGCTCTACATCGTGGGCACCAAGACCGGTGGCGGGGCGGCGGGCCCGTTCTTGATCGCGATGATGGATGCGATCACTGAGCACGCCCGTCAGATGGCGGCGAAGATGCCGGGGAACCGGCTGGACCCGCCGATGAGCTTGGTGCTGGACGAGATCGCGAACATCGCCGGGGCCTGGCCGGGGCTGACCCAGCTGATGGCCGATGGTGGTGGTGTCGGGATCAGCCCGTTCGCGGTGTTCCAGTCCATGGCCCAGGCTCGCGACGCGTGGGGCGCGGAGGCCGCCACAGCGTTGTTCGACGCAGCGACGGTGAAGATCCAGCTCGGAGGTGCCTCCAACACTGATGATCTGAAGGTGTTCTCCGAGTTGGCCGGTGAGCGAGAGATCACTCAGCGGTCGAAATCCCACCAGCGGGATGGGACCTCGGTCTCGGAGCAGCGGCAGAAGGTCGGGGTGCTGCCGATCAGTGATCTGCGGCGGGTCCCGTTCGGGTGGGGGATTCTGCTGACTCGGACTTCGCGGCCGATCTTCATGCACATGACCCGGTGGGCACAGCGGAAAGACTCTGACGAGATCAAGGCCGCACTGAAGACCTACAACGCTTCCCTGCTCTCGGCGCTGACGGACGGTGAAGATGTGGTGCCCGAGTCGGTGCTGGTCGCATCCGAGGCGGCCAGCGCTCAGGCGCGGGCCCAGAGCACCACCCTCGGGCAGGGTCCGACGCAGCAGGAGGGCGAGACTGCCCAGCAGGCGTTGGAGCGGCTGATCGATCAGCAGAATCAGGCCGCAGAAGCAGCCGCCGAGGGACCTCAGCGGGTCGATGCCACTGCTCAGCCCACCGCCCAGGCCACGGAGCCTGAGCCCGCAGATCGGGGGTCGACGGAGTCTAGGTTCACGGAGTCTGGGTCCGGTCCGGGTTCGGGGGAGAGGATGGGTGGCACCCAGAGACCCGACACGGCCGGGGACTCCCCAGCCGGTGAGGTGGGGCCGGATGATCTGCCTCCGGTGAGATGACCATGAGCCGGCTGGGACTGCACCGTACTGGCAACACCGCCTATTCGCGGGGTTACCTGCGCTCTGGGGCGTGGTTCAGACGACGTCGCCGCTGGTTCGATGAGGTCCGGGCCGCCGGTATGGAACCAGGATGCGTGGTGTGCGGGATGACCTTGGCGCAGTGCCGGCGGGCGAAGACGTCGCTGGATCTGCACCACGTGTCGTATCAGGGTGTGGAGCGCACCGAGCGGGGCCGATGGGTAGCTGGGGAGGCGCATGAGGATCTGATGCCGATGTGTCGAGCACACCACCAGCGGCTTCACCAGATCATGGACGGCCGCAGAGAGTTCTATGGATGGGACCGGGAGAGAGCCACGATATGGATCGTGGGGCGACTGATCCGCGACCAGCGGACGAGGAAGGACACATGACCATGGCCGATGACAGGGCAGAGGGAACTCCCCGCAGGACCGGACCCCAGACCCACGCACAGTCCGGCTCCGGGGCCGGTGACATCGATGGTGACATCGACCAGGTGGTGCCTGATGAGCCGCTGACCTGCCACCTATGCCAACGGCCTGCGGTCTTGGAGGTCCACACGACCGGGCACCACGTGGGCCAGATCGATGAGTGCACTGAGCCCACTGATGAGGGTGTCTGGGTCTGCCGGTCCTGTCATCTGGCGCTGCACCGATGGATGGAGCGCAACCCGGGCGAGGGATGCCAGGTGCGAGCGATCGCCGGGGTGATGAACCAGGCCCTCGACGTGATCAAGACCCCCCGGTCCTACCGTCGACGTCGTGACGCACAGACGGTCAGCTCCCCGGGGGAGAGCAGCGGAATGGAGCCGTGATGAACCAGAAACACCCCAGCCCGGAGGAGAACCTGAACCAGAAGGGGACCACCGAGGTGGCCTCGGCCGCCAGTGATGGCGACCAGTCGTTGCTGTTGGCCTGGGACGAGCTGGCAGGCCACAGCGCTGATGACGACACCCCGGTCGGTGGAGCCGATCAGCACGAAGACGAGCCGGAGGAGACCGGCGAGCCCACAGCGGGGCAGCCGGCCCGGGAAGACCCGTGGGAGGCGATCACAGCCGCACACGGGCGAGCGGAGGACGTCGACGACCAGACCCGGCAGGCCCGTCTGGCAGAGGTGCGCGATGCCCGGGAGCAGCGGCAACGGCGTTGGGCCGAGCTGCGCGCCAACCGTGCGGCCGCCACCAGTGAAGCGGCGTCCACGCCAGCGGGGGAGGCCTCCGGGAACGGGACGACGCCGCTGGCACCGTATAAGGACCCGAGGGTGGCCGCCGAGGCGGAGAAGGAAGGCCCGCCTGAGTGGCTGGGCAACCGGTGGCGCGAGATCCCCGTGGAGCAGCAGCCCGAGGCCTGGATCGGGCTGCGCCGATGGGTGGACTGGCTGGTGAGGGAATACCGTCTTGATGTGCAGATCGTGCCGCCATGCTGGTACCGACACCCGGACATCACCGCTGAGCTGTGGGCGGCGATGAACATGGAGTACAAGGTCTGGGCCGAGGGGGCACCATCGTTGTCACCGATGATGATGTGGCATCCGAATCTGCAGCAGATGATCGTGCGGCTGCGGGAGATGGTCGGGCGGTTCGGGTGCGCCGGGGGCTCCGGGCATAAGGAGCCGAAGTCTCTGACGCCTGGCCTGGAGCCCTTCGAGATCGCCTACGACGAAGAGGACTGGCGCAGGATCGCGCTGGGGCGACGCGAAGTGCTCAGCGTGCCTCGCCCTGAGGAGGGGCGACGGTACACCCGGGCGGTGGGCTTCGACGCCCATGGTGAACAGATCGTCTCCTCGAACCTCGTTGGTTCGGCAGCGCCGGTGACCCGGTGGACACCGGAGGCGAGGCTGCGTTACGGGTCTGTGGCCGGGGCGGAGGATTCCGAGATCTGGCTGGAGATCAGCGACGCCAAGGGCGTGGAGACCGTGATGTGGGAGTCCAGCCCTGACGGTGAGTCCTGGACACCGCTGGAACCAGGCCAGCCAGACCAGGACGGGCCGGACGAGCCTGAAACAGAGACCGAGAACGTGGCCGACGATGGGGAGTCACCGGAGGGCGACGAGGGGCAGGGTGCTGCAGAGGCGGTCCCGAAGCCGAGCATCTGAGACCGGAGGGTTTCAGGGCGCATCGAGAAGGGGGTGGCCTTCACCGTGAACGGTGGAGGCCACCCCCTTTGTCGTGTGGTCGCGCTGACGGGGCAACTGCGGGTGACACATGCGGTTGCCTCAGGGAATCGAATCGGTGGGGAGACGTCCAGCAGGGATGTCATTGCCATCGAGCGAGGAGTACCTGATGAGTCAAGAGCTTCCAGTGATCGTGAAGCGGGCATGGTTCCGTGACCCGCATGGTGTCGGGAACAAGCCGGAGAGCCTGGATGCGGAGACCGTGATGATGGCCTGTGAGGATCAGTCCATCGCTGCGGCCGAGTGGGGCGGTGGTACGCGGATCTCGATGGAGGACGCCGCCTGGTGGGAGTACCAGCGGGGTTCCGTGATCGACCTCGACCACGATCTGCGCTCCGGAGAGCGTGCGGTGCCGCAGATTGCGGTGGACCTGGCGAAGCAGATCCAGGCCGAGCGGTCGGATCTGGACGTCTACATCGAGCCCGAACCGATGAAGATCCCCGAGGACGGGGAGCCCCAGTGGTCTCAGAACACCAGCTGGTCCGTGGTCGCAGAGACGACCTCCTCGATGGATACCGCCCGGATGACGTTCCACACCGAGGCAAATGACACCGAGCTCAAGCGGGTCGAGATGGTCGTCGGGGAGCTGGAGAACAGGATCAACTGGCGCGACTGGGACCCGTCCCGCGACGTGAAGCCAGCCGAGCACATCGAACAGGGATCTCTGCTGGGGGAGGACTTCACCTCGCAGAACTGGGAGGAGCTGCGCCAGCGGTGGGTGAGCGAGGTCCGCGACTTCCCCGAGGCAGGGGACCCCAGCGTGATGTGGGAGATGAAGCAGTGCGGATTCGACCTGCAGGCCTCCCGCGAGGCCGACGAGGAAGATCTCGACCACGAGGCCGTGAGCCTGAGCTTGCAGCAGGGGCCGGCTGTCGGCGGTCCGGGTCTGGAGCGGTGAATCAGTGGTAACGGGTGATGGAGGTGCACGAGGTGGAAACGTCGATGAGCAGAGCGCGGTGGACACGATGAGGGGCGAGAGCCTGCAGGCCAAGCCGGAGCTGCGCCGCTATGCGGCGGTGGTCCTGCGCGCGGCCGAAGGCGTCACCGGCGAGTTCGTGACGTGTCAGCACGAGGACCAGTGGTGGATCGAGCTGCACCTCAGCGGGGTCGGGACCGGTCGGGTCATCACTGTGGACGTCACCCTGCCGGGGCTTCTGGAGTTGGTGCCGGCGGATCTTGGCTGCGCTGGCCGGATCAGTGAGTCCGGGCTGCTGACCGAGGTCGAGGCCGAGCAGCGGGTCGAATCCGTTCGGGCCTGGCTGCGCGCAGAGACGGACCAATGGCCGCCCCCGGACGGGTCCCCTTGGCGATGAGCCTGGCCCGCCTGAGCTGGTGGGTTTCCGGTTTCCGGCAGAAATTCGAGAGCAAGGAGGAACAGGCATGGCAAGGACAGCAGAGAAGCAGCTGGAGAGCCCCTACGGAGCGTATCGGGTCCGGCTGAGTGAGGATCACGGGAGCATCAACGTGATCTGCGGAGGACACGACGAGGCAGAGATCGTGGGGAGGGTCCGCGCTACCGCCGACGGGTTTCGAGGGATCGTGCGCAAGCACCCGCATCACCCGATGAGCCTGGATCGCTCCGACGAAGAGGTCCTGAATGAGACCTACGTCGGCCCGGAAAAAGCGGCCGAGGCTGTCGCAGAGCGTGACGCGGACCGCCGCCACAACGTGGCGCGGCTGCTCGCGTGGGCGGAGGGTGTGGACGTCTCCGGGGTGATGTTTGGACAGCTCAGCCCTGGAGCCGCGCGTATCGCCGCCAAGCGGCAGGGTGCGGAACGTCAGCAGCAGGAGGCGAAGAACCATGGCGATAAGTGACGGGGCCATGGGGGCGGCGCAGGTGTTCATCGCGGTTGGTGTCCTGGGTGCTCTGGGGCTGGTGGCCATGAGCCTGTGCGCGGTGCTGATTCCGCTGGCAGTCAGGCGAGCTACCTCTCGATGGGGCAGTTGGGTGGTGCTGCCCTGGATGATCAACGTGGCGCTGCAGTGGCTGCAGCTCGTCGCGGTGGCCATGGTCGTGGTAGGCCAGACCGGGGGCGGCTTCTGGGCCACCGTGTGGGAGGTCGCGAACACCAGTGTCGGAGCGACCGCAGGAGTGATGCTGCTCGTTCACTCGGGCATCGTGGCGATCCCGACGGCCATCGAGGTGGTCACCAAGCGCACGGGGCGGAGCGAACAGCTCGTGCAGACCGGGCGGGATCACCCGTGTGACCAGCGAGCGGAGGCGTGAGGAAGAGCCATGTACAGCATCATTTCCAACGACGGGCGACGGGTCGTCGTCGATCGATGGCACAACCTGGAGGCCAAGGTCGCGGAACTCTCGCCGCACGCACACCCTTGGGTGCTGGACGATGGGATGAATCCGGAGGTGAAGGCCCAGAGCCTGGCCCAGGCCGCCCTGGCTGAGGCCCAGGACGCCGGGTACGCCGACTGGCCGCCTGCGGGTGGATCATGGCCGAGGGTGAACGAGCACCTGGAGGACGCCCAGGAGCTGATCCAGCAGTCACTGGAGATGGGCGAAGCCCGTGAAGCAGCACTGACGCTGAATCCTGTGCCAGACCTGGAAGGAATCGTTGCCAGAACCCCCACCCCGGCGGGTGCGAGTGCACCGGAGATCACATGGATGCTCGAACGCGGAGGCCCGGTCAGTGGGCCGGGGTGGCGGTGCGTCCCAGTCATCCAGCAGCCAGATGTTCACCCCACCCGGGCCGTGATGATCCGCCCGGTCCCCGGAAGTGTCGATCCACGAGGGGTCAGCACCGAGGAACGGCTGAAAGTCAGCACCCTCGATCTGGACCCTCCCACGCTGGACGTACTGAAAGTCCATGACGAGTGGACTGTCCCCGCCCCACACGATGAGGCGTCGCGGGACGAGGTGGCCCAGCAGCTCGAGGAGGCGTTGGGGGAGGCCTTCGAGTCTCCACGTGCGGAGACCGGCACTCGGTACTTCCACACGGAGCACTTCGTGGAGTACCTGCGGGAGAAGCTGCCGGAGACCCCGGTGGAGGCCGAAGCCTGGGGCACAGGCTTCATCCATTCCGTGGCCATCGGAGACGAGTCCCGCACAGGTGCGGCTGAGCTGGGTCTGCTCTTCGACGAGGGCCAGCGTGACGGATCGGTGAGGAGCATCCACATCTATGAAGGGTCTCAACCGGACCAGCCCAGTGCGAGCTACACCAGCCGGTGGCTGCCAGAGCCCGAGGCCCTCGCTGACGTAGTCAGTCAGCACTATCGGACCCAGATCCACTCGCGCCGGGAGCACCATGAGTTCAAGATTGAGGATGTGAGTAACGTCCCGCTACAGAATCCCTCGGCGACGGGACCGGACGGCCCGGAGGCATGAGATGCGGGCTCCTGCAGGTGTCAGACGCAGGTGAACATCATTGGTCGTACGGGTGGAGGGGCGTGGGGCTGGGAGCAGGAGCGAGCATTTGGTGCTCGGCCAGAAGGTAGCCGACAACGCTCAGAGTTAGGTCGCGGGTGAATCTAGCTTCGTTTATCGTGACGGATGCCAGGACCGTTCTCCCGTGGCCCGCTCCCTGGTCGTTGCGAATTCTGCGAACTGCCTCGGCGATCTTCGGAACCGCCTGATTGATGGTGGCTAGGGCCTTTGAAGCTTCGTCGGTCGCATCTTGGGGGCGGGTGCTGATGTCAGCTAGCGCCATGGCTCTATTCACCAACGCTTCGACCGGTTCTGTGGGAGCCACCTCCTGGCCTTGCTCTGTTATGACGAACTTGGCGGCTGCTTCGAGCGTGTCCTTCGCGGCCCCAAGCATCAGTGAGACGTCGGAGTCTGCATTTCGGAGCCGTTTGAGCTGGATCTCTAGCGCCGCTCTCCCGCCAGTCTGGACGCTGATCGGGCCCGATCGAGAGAGGTCGCCGGAGCGGCTTAGCGTCCACCCCAGGCGAGCCAGCTCTTCGTGGAGTCGCCGCAGCATCCGCAGTGTCTTCTGGTCCTTCGATTCGAAAAGTCGACGTGTAGTGAGTGCCGTTGTGAGGGCAACGATCAGACGGTCGATGCGCTCGTCCGACTCCTCGGCGGCGACCTCGAACGCGTTAGCAATTCGCTTGGGCTTTGACAGGTAGCGTGGCCCGTCCTCTTGGGGGGAGTCCACGCCCGCCCTGCGGAACGCGACGTCCAGGTCATTGTGCGTTGGAGGTGAGTGTTCGGCCATGATCTCGGAGAATGTTGCCCCAACGGCCCAAAGATCTTCGTTGTTCATGCTGCCAGTATGCCCGTGTGGCGAATCCACGTGGGGAAAGCCACATCTCCGAGAGAGGAAGGCCCGAATCTGAGCGTGGCCCCTGCGCCAGGAGATCGCACCGGAAGTGATCCAGTCGTGGGCTTAGCGTGTTGGCAGGCGTCCCGACGGAGCCAAGGGATCTGCTTAGCGATATCGGCCACCGGCCTTAGCGAAAGCCTCCCGGATGCGGTTCTCTCCGCCTCCCGCTGTCTCTGCGTCTCGTAGCGCGTTGACCGCGATGGTCGTCCGAAGGTCGAGGAAGAGGAGGTTATCTGCTCCGTCGTCGATGACGGCCCACACCCGGTCCAACAGGTCACCGTTGTCGTGCGCATACTGGGCCAGCGCGATCCATTTGGGGAGGGTGTCTCCAAGATCAGGGCGGTGCGGATCCAGGATGCTTACCGCGAGAGCGCCTTCACGTTCTGCGAATACGAGGAAGTCGGGATACAGCATGCTCTGCTCGCCGGGCTCTCCATATGGAATGGCCAGCGCGTGCCTGCCACCCGTGGGGTTCCGGTACCAGGCGATGGTGGTCTCACGTTCAACCTCGGTTTCGAGGACCCTTCGCTCCCAGGTGTTCTTACTGACATCGAGGGGGTAGGTCCCGTCGTCGCATACCAGGAGATGGCGTCTCCATCGTGTTGGCGCGTCGGCGATGTTGGCCGCGGTGGGGTTGATCAGCGAGAGTTGCTCGGATCTCGTCGACTCGGTGAACACCGTCAGGAAATCTTCCTGCGCCTGGCCTCCGAGGAGCGCCAGTTCGCCCAGGTGCTCTTGCTTCCAGGTGCTCAGCAGCGTACGAGCCGCGTCCTCGACGGTGCGCACCGTGTCGGGGTGCTGTGCGAGTGCAGCGACGGCCAGGCGAGCTTCGGCAAGGTCGTCGAAGGTCTCCTCGTTGGCGAAGTGCTCCCATAGCCATGCGGCGGAAGCATCCGGGAGACGCGATTTGGCTTGTTTGTACAGGTCGAGGACGTTGCTGGTGGCGATCTCGAGGGACCCTGAAGTCTGGCCTGTCTCCTCACCGGTCATCCAGTCGAAGACTCGAGTGACGTATTCGACTTCGGTGTACTGCTCGATCTTCTGCTCGACCCAGTCTCGGTTCGCATCCAAGTGGGCCAGCAGCGCGCTGACGACCCGCTTGCGCGCCACCTCCAGGGCGTCGTCCTGGACTTGGTGCTGATGGAGCACTGCAGCGGCTTTTACCAGGCGTGAGACTGTGGAGCGCGCGGTCTTGGCGGGCCTCGACCAGGTCGGCAGGGCCTCGAACGCATCGACCACGCCTTGAGGGAGATCGGGATTAGGGGCCACGCGGACGGGACTAGTGATGGTCTCAGATGCCACGGCGTCGTCGCCATCGCGCAGATGTTCGATGATCTGCTGCACAGTGTCTTGGCGGAAATGGGGTAGATAGACCGTGACGTCGCCCAGCTCGCGGTTCGTGACCCGCTTCGCTAGTGGGGTCCGCACGGTGCGCCCGATGAGCTGAGCGATAGTCGTGGCGTCCTCAGTGCTGCGCATGGACACCAGTACCTCGGCACGGGGGCAGTCCCAACCTGTGGTCAGGGCGTCTTTGAACAGGACGACCTTCACGTCGGAGGTCTCCTGGATCCTTGAGGGCTCAACATAGCGGACATCGTGTTGGCCCCAGGTGATCGTGGTGTGGTCCTGCAAGGCGTTGGCGATGTTGCGCTTGGTGAGCTGCGTGTCGGTCTCGCGGATGGCGTCGAGCCATCCCGACACCGTCTGCTCAGAAACGTTCGCAGGGAGTTGGACGAGGAGGATCGGTTCTACCGTGGGCTCGTCATTGGCGTCGGTGTATTCGCGCCAGAGATGGGCCATCTCTAGGCGCTTGCGGGTCGCCTCCATGAGCAGCGTGGTGTCTGCGGCGATCTCCTCGTCCGGGTGCCCGAGCAGGACATGGTCCTTGACCAGCCCACCCTCGCGGACGTCTCCGATGTCGACGGTCACGGACATTTTCATGCTGCGACTGGACAGGGACTTCTCGAAGCGGCCCGGCGTCGCGGAGATCCCGACCACCACAGGTGCACGCCGCTTGCCCTTGCCCGTGCCGTTCAGGAACTGGGCGAGCAGAGTGGCGTCGCCGTTCGATGTCTCGCGGGTCCCTTGGTGAGCTTCGTCAACGAAGACCAAGACCTTGCTCCCGTGCCGCTCGACAGTGCCATTGAGAGTGTCCCAAAGGTCACGGCGACGATGATTTCCCGCCCGGTAGGTCCGAGCGCCCCTGCCCAGCTTCTGCGGGTTGAGGAAGTAAACGTGTCCGGGGGCAAGCGAAGGGCCGTCGAACTCTTCGCTAGCGTCGATGACTCTGGTGCGATCCGCGAGCTTGCTCGAAGCACGGGCGAACTTTTCCGCAGTCTGTTCATTGAGCTGCGGAGACATCGACACCCAGAGGATGACCAATCCGAGATCTCCGGAGGAGGTATCGGACCCGTGGAGGAGCTCGTCGATCGCGGAAGCCGCGATGATGGTCTTCCCTGCCCCGGTCGGGGCGGAGAGAGTAGTGACGAGCTCGCCGGGCTCGGCCATGCCCATGTGCACATGCTTCAGTACGTCGGCGGCGGCCTTGGCCTGGTATGGGCGGAGCTCGTACTCGATCATCGCGCGACTCCCGTATTGATCTCGAAGTTTGACAAGTAGTTCTCGTAGAGATGCACGGCAAGCACATCCTCACGCAGTGCCCGCTTCACCGTTCCGAAAGTCATCTCGCTTGAGGCGACGATGTACGCGACCTTGATCGTTTCCCGTGTGTTGACCTCGTCGACGAAGGCTGTGAAGCGGTCCGCGTCGAAGCACACGGCGTAGTGGTCGGTTGCTGCGTGGGCGCCGGAACGTTCGGTGATGACCGGCCCGATGCCACCTGCCTTGACCCAAAGCAGCTCGGCAACCCGTTTGAACGCAGCACCGGCTTCGACCGAGTCCCTATCGAGGTACTCGAGCTTGAAGAATGACACGTTCTCGTTGAGACCGTCGGAGAACTCGCTGCCATCGGGGCGCGACCCTGTCACGACCGTCTCGATACGTGGCCGCGTGACCTTCTGGAAGACGCCTTCGGCTTCCCATGGGGCCGAGCCGCGTTCGACGCCAGCTTTGACCAGCCTCTTCGCGGTCTTCTCAGCGAGTTCGTTATTGGTGACCATGATCGATTGTCGACTTCCGCCATCGGTGGCATTGAGGCGCATGACGGCCTCAGCGGTCGTTCCCGTGCCGGCGAAGAAATCGAGGACCACTGCGTCGGAGTTGTTCGACGTCGCGATGTTCACCCAGCGAGCGATGACGTCAACGTCCTTGGGGAACGGGAAGTCCTTCGAGCCCAGAACTCTGACCAGGTGACGAGCAGCTCCTCCACGATCGACCTGAATGACAGGCCGAGCTGCTTGGTCACGTTGGTCCGACAAGAGTCGTTTGTATCGAATCGTCGTCGTCTCGTCCGGTCCGAACAGGATCCGCCCCTCCTGGATCCGTTCATGCATGGTCCCTTCGGAGAGACGCCACCCGTTTGGGTGCCGCTTCACGGGGCGCCCGGTGGATGGGTGGAGCACGTCATACCTGAGATTCTCACGAGGGTTTGGGCTGGCGAGATTGTCGCTGCCGAATGCTCGACCCATGTCATCGATCTGGGAATACATGCGTAGTCCAGGCTCCACTGAGCCCGCGTTGTCTCTCAGCCACTTCTTGAGCTGTTTGGTCGCTGCTTCTGCGTCCGGTGTCTTTTCCCAGATTCGCTCGATCTCCGCTGACATCTCTTCGAATCCGCGCTTGGGTTCAAGCCAGCGCACGTCAGATTCGACGAGCCGCGCGGCGCTCCGCGCGTACGCCACCATGTAGTCGATGCCACCGGAGGTGAACCGGGCGTCGTTTCGTCCTCCTCCTTGCCACGTGATGTTCGTGAGGAAGTTCCGTTCGCCGAAGACTTGGTCCATGAGCATACGGAGGCGATGGTGTTCGTTGTCGTCGATGGCGACGATGATGACGCCGGTGGGTGAGAGCAGTTCACGGGCGAGAGTGAGTCGGCGGTGCATGAAACTCAGCCACTTCGAGTGGCGGTACGAGTCGGCGTCACCGACATAGCGGTCGTTGTAGATCCAGTCGCCGGAGCCGGTGTTGTACGGCGGGTCGATGTAGATCAGATCCACCGTGCCCTTGTGGGTGTATTCCAGGGTCTGTAGCGCGTGGAAGTTCTCACCTTCGATGACGATATGGTGCGGTTTTTCGCCCCCTCGTTCGACGGTGCCGAGCGGGGTTAGCCCCGGGTAGACGGGGTCACCGAGACGGCGTGCTACGACCAGGTCGGGCACGCTGACATCGTCGTTTTTCACGATGCTTCCGTCGACGTCGCGGCGGGTGATCGATGCTCTGCCGTCCCGGACCCGGCGCACGTCCCACACGTAGTTGTCGCGCTCGTCGCGGTACTGCACTGTCGCCCCCCGGCGGACGCGGCCTGTCGGGAGGCGAATGGCCTCCGGCATGTGCTCCTCGAACACGAGCCCCAGCGGGCGGTGCTCGGTAGCATCGTCGATTGCGCGCCGCAGCTGTTCACGGACGCCGGCGTCCTCAACTCGGCGGAGGAGGACCTCGATACGGGTGCGATTGTCGTTCACTGGGCGACTCCCTGGCGAGTACGGGCGATCCAGGCGGCCTCTTCCTCGCGCGTGAAGGGCACGCCCGCGCCGTCAGGAAGGTCAACCGCGAGGCCCCGGATGAGGTCCTCAACTGGAGTTTCCAGAGCGTGCGCGATCTTGAGTAGGACTAGCAGAGTCGGATTACCCGCCCCGCGCTCCGAACGGCCGTAGTTAGTCATATCGACGTTCGCGAGACGGGCGACGTGCCGAGAGGACAGGTGGAGTTCCTTGCGTCTGCGCTGAAGACGATCCCCAACGATCCTCATAGTATTCATGCCGTCGTTCATACCCATCACCCTAGCGCCAGGGGAGGGAGCGGAAGCCTTCTTACCCGGCCGAGGTGATGCTTGGGCCCCTGGGCGTGGATGAGTATCGCCCCGTAGACCACGTTCTCGATCCGACGTGAACGACAGGACTGAGACCCGGCGTTACAGGCGTGGGAGATGGATGTGAAGATTCCAGAGCACCTGTGCCTACGAAGCAGGAGCATGGGGCTGACGCAGCAACGAGCCAGGGGTGACCGATGGCGGAGGAATCACCGTATCGAGTTGGGAGTGATTCGGAGTCTCCGAGTTGGCCGTTCTCATGCGTCCCTTGGCGGTGGCCGGCCCGGGGCCCGACGGCCTGCTGCCGCTTCTTGGGAGGCTCCAGACAATCTGCCATCCACCACAGGGCGGTCGTCCCGCACTCGACTGCGCCCAGACGAACACTTGCCCGGCCCTCCCGGCTTGCACTTATAACTGAAGAGTCCTACTGTTGAGGCCCAGAGGGTCACACCCTTCATTCTGAGGACACCCTCTGCGCAGAGAAAGGAACCCGATCATGTCTGCAGCCGCGATGATCGACGAGCGCGTGACCATCAGCGAGCAAACGGCCCGCGAGGCCCACGGTACAAGCGTGCCGCGCGATGCATCACTTGTACTGAAGTCGGCCGATGGGAAAGTGCACGAGCTGCCCCCAAGTGTGGAGCGAGCTCTCATGGCTACTCTCCGTGCGATGGCGGAGGGAAAGTCCCCGCATATCGGCACTCTTCCGGAGCAGCTGACTAGCACCGTTGCTGCCGACCTTCTGGGCGTTTCGCGCCCTACCCTCATGAAGTGGGTTAAGGATGGCGAGATCGAGCCGTTCAAAGTCGGATCGCACAACCGGTTCCACCGAGACGAAGTGCTCGCTCTCAAGGCGAAGCGCAAGGCTAAGCGTGAAGAGGCGTTCGACAAGCTCCGCGCGTTGGAAGACGAGCAGGATCACCTCATCGACGACTAGCTTCCAGGTGTCGGGCTGCTGCCGGGGTGAGCCGTCCTGACGGCTCGCCCCGGTAGACTCGACCTATGGTTCAGCGGGTATTCGTCGACGCAAACGTCCTATACAGCAGGACTCTGAGAGACTGGACATTCCTCCTCCGCAATTCCGCTGAGGGCATGTTCCAGCTTCATTCCACCCGCGATGCCATCTGTGAAGCACTCGCCAAATACAGGAAGAACAACAGCAACGCTCCGGGGCACCAGGTTGCGAACATCGAGGAGACGATCACGTCCAGCCTCGATGAACTGGTCCGAGAGTTTCCGGGGAATATAGCCTTCGATGGACGTGACCAGAACGACTATCACATCCATGCAGCTGCGGTGTCCTCGCAGGCTGACATCATCCTGACCTGCAACGAAGCGACAGACATCACCACTACCCCCGATGAGCAGAACTACGAGATCTTTCACCCGGACGATTTTTTCCTGCTCGTCGCGGATTCCAGGCCGCAGTGCGTCAAGCAAGTGACTCGGTGCCAACATGAGTACTGGAAGGACAAGCAGAATTACCTGCAGCTGGACGAGGCTCTTCGGAAGAGCTACTGCCCGATGTTCGCAAAGCGAGTACGGCAGGCGTTGCAGGAGATCGCGCGAGAATAGGCAAGAGTACTGATTATCACCACGTCACGCCTTGCCTTGGGTTGAGGTCGATGCCGGAATACCCGAGAGCGGATGGCGGCCCACCGAGGAGCCCCTCGCTCTTCTGCGTGACCAGAATCGAACGTTATCTTGAGTTCAAATGAGGGTGTCTTTGATGCCCAGCACGAGGGCCGTTGGTTCGCGCAGTTCCGTCCTGGACATGGTTATCTTGAGTCGTCCATCAAGCAGTTCGGCTCCGTCACGGTGTCAAGGTTTCGTGCCCGTAGTTGCCCAAGGGCGTGTTCTAGTTGTTTACGGAGTCGCTGATTCTCGGCGGTGAGGTCTCGGACGCGTGCATTGGCTACTTCGAGCCGTCGCAGTAAAGATGCGTCGGTGGAAAGTTGGGATGTGGGCAACGGCGGGACTGCACCTCGTTGGAGGTCGCGTAGTCGACGAATTTCGGCACATATGTCGTCCTGGGTGTAGAGCCAGGATCGCGAGACCGCTGCCTTCCGCGCAACAATCAGGAAGGTGACCGGACCTCCATCGCGGTCGAGGTCTCGAAGTGCCTGGATGGCTCTGGCGCGGGTCTCATCGTGGCGTCGTTTCGCGGCGGCGACCAGATGGTGGCTGTTATCAGCATGCATCAAAGCCCTCACCGTCTTGATCGTTTTCGAGGGTGGTAATGATCCGGTCGAGGTTTCCCAGAACCTGCTGGTTCATCTCGATCAGTCGTTGCTGGCCACGGGCTTCGGCGGCGGTGATGATCTCCACGGTCTGTTTACGATGTTGACGGTGTTCGGGCAGAAACTCGGCGGTGGTGATGAACATCGGGCAGCTCAGGCAGGCGTTCGCGTGCGGGCAGGATTGCTGGACCGGCAGCCCGCAGTAGCCGTTGGGCAGGGCCTGAGTGGCTCGTCCGACGCGCTGTTTGGCCCAGGCTGCCTCAGCTAAAGGTCCGTCCGGGTCGAGGGTTACAGTTTCGCCTTTGAAATTGACCTTCTGTGCGGCTTCCCAGTGCCGCCTGATCGTGGTGTCGCTGAGCCGGGCGTAGTGGGCGGTCATCGCATGGGAGTCGTGGTCGAGGATCCGTCGGACCACTTCTTGGGGGACGTCTCGGTTGATCAATCTGGTGCCCAGGGTGTGCCGAAAGCTGTGGGGAACCAAGTGCACAGGGTCACCATATTCGTCACGGACATCGCAGCGTTGTAGCCATCGGCGCAGCACTGTGCGGTAGGTTCCATCACGGACCGGCAGCTCGCCGTTGTCATTATTGGTGGCGCGCGGCAACAGCACCGGTTTAGTGTTGGGCCACCGCTGGCGCACCCGGTGGCCCTGCGTGGTGATGGCCTCGGCGAGGTCCTCGTCAATGGGAACCAAGGCTTCGCGTTTCATTTTGTGGTTGAGATAGCGCAGATAGGGGGCACCGTCCCTGTCATAAACGACACAATCAGTTGATAACTGCACAGTGTCTGTGATGCGCAGTCCGCAGCGCATCAGGATCAGGGTGATCAGCTCATAGGTAGGGTCGTTCCACTGGGCCAGGTTGTCGGGGTGCTCCAGTTGGGCCATCACAGTCTCGCTGAGGGCGCGAGGCAATCGTGGGTTCTCTTTGGGGATGTCTTCGCTGAAGAATGTCACCGTCGAGGGCAGCGAGTCGTCCCATCCGTGTTGCCTGATGGTGGTGAAGAACAGATTCAATTGCCCCACGAGCATGCGGTGAGTCACGGTGCCTGAGAACCGGGCATGAAGGTCAGCGAGATAACGCTCCAGCAGCTGCCGGTCCAGGTCCGCCAACCTCTGAACAGCTGGCGCGGCGTCGGCGAGGAACTGTCCGAAAACGGTGACTGCCCGAGTACCAATGGCGACACTTCCAGCTCCGAGGCCGGTGGAGAACCGCCATCTTCCCCAGCGTTTCGCAAGAGCCTTCAGCCAGTACTGCGGGATGCTTTCAAAATTTATGTTCGCCAGCTGCCGGTCCTTGATACCGAGCGCGCGGAGCTGCCAGATGTCTTTGCCGTACTCAGTTTCCCACACCCTGGCTATACGTGCCGGCAATCGGTACTGGTTCCCTGAATTGTTTGGCTGCTCTGGCATCAACGGACTAACCGTGCTCACAGTTGGACCTCCCGGTCGGTGAACCATCCTGCTTCCTCCAGTGACTTACGGGCATCTTGGACACTCAGGTGCCCGTATACGGCGGTGGTGGTCGTGATGTCGGCGTGGCCCAGGAGTTTTGAGACCACTTCAATCGGCACTCCATCGCGCAGCATCCGGGTGGCCGCGGTATGGCGGTACCAGTGCGGGTCGAAATCCACCCCTGTCCGCCGACGTAGACGTTTCACCAGGTCGTAGACAGCCGCATAGGTCAATGGGCGACCATAAGGTCGGCCCCACAGGGTAACGAAAACGTAGTCAGAGTCCAGGTCGCCGTACTCCAAGTGAAGGTAGTCAGCATAGAGCCGTACAAGTTCCGCGCTGACCGGAATGGTCCGTGAAGCACGTGACTTGGAGCGGGCACCATTGTCGTTAGTCCGAGGTTGGACGGTGATCTGCGATCCAGCGGCGGCGATATCCTCATGCCGGAGGCCCAGCGCCTCACCGATGCGTATCCCGGTATCGAACAACACCGCGAAGAGGAACCGATCCCGCAAATGGTCACAGGCATCGAGAATTGCCTGTACTTCAGCGACGGTCACTACCCGTGGAAGCTTACGCATCGCGTTCAGCGAGATGGCACGTCGAGACTGCGGTGTCTTCTTGCTGATGTGGTGCAAAAACGGTTTCCATCCCGAGCTGCGGCCTCCGGCTAGCTGCCATGTCCTGAGCAGTTCTCCCAGGTCGATGCCATGGCGGACAGCGTGCTGGTAGAACGCACTCAATGCAGAGAGTTTGCGGTTGACTGTGGACTCGGTGCAGTGATGCTCCACCGACGGCAGGACCGGAATCATACCGTCGCGTAGGTGTAACGGGCGGCGCAACCAAGCGACGAACTCACCCACGTTCTCCAACCGCACCTCACGCCAATCCAGACCCTCAGCACTGAGGAACTCGAACCAGTCCTTCAAGTCATGGGCATAGGCCTTGACCGTGTTCGGTGAGCGCTCAATTCGGGTCAAATAGGCCAGATACCGCTCGATCGGAGCAACCGGGGCACCATCAGCATCCAACACCGTCCACGACTCCACCTCATTGACCGGAGAAACGACGCGTTGGACGATCATCAACCCTCCCGGCAGCGTATTGTGCCGACACCAGCTACGGCCTCTGGCACACCGGCAACATGCTGCGGGGCGGCTAGGCCATCTATTACCGAGCGGTAGTGGGAGTGACCAGTCCTCATTCGCGGGGTGTCAAGGCTCATGGGTGCCTGTCTGGTGTGTTTGTGAGATCGAGAGCACTGGCAGTCCGTTCGAGGCTGTCGCTCACGTCGTCGGCCTCCCAGGTGGTCCTCTCGAATCCTGGGACCGCGGTGGCGATAGTGTTTTTCCAGCTGCTCTGCCATCGATCGGGAAAGCACTCTCTGAGGAGATTGAGCATGATCGGAACGGCGGTTGAGGCCCCTGGTGAGGCACCAAGCAGCCCTGAGATGGAATGGTCCGCGCTGGTGACCACTTCGGTGCCTTGGCGGAGGACGCCCATGTTGTTCTTGTCGGGTGTGACCAGTTGCGCGCGTTGGCCGGCGAGGATGAGCTCCCACTGTTCGAACGCAGCTGACGGGTAGAACCGTTGCAGCTGGGCGAATTTCTTTCTCGGGCCGGCGGCAAGCTCTGTGATCAGGTAGCGCACCAGTGGCAGGTTCTGCAGACCTGCGGCGGCGATGACGTGGAGATTGTGCCATCGGAGAGTCGTGAAGAAGTCAGTGAGCTTGCCATGTTTGAGGAGTTTGGTGCTGAATGTCGCGTATGGGCCGAATAAAAGGTGTTCCTGGCCGTCAACGATTCGCTTGTCGAGATGCGGGACTGACATCGGTGGGGCACCTATTGCTGCTTGGCCGTAGACCTTCGCGTCGTGACGGGCCGCGACCTCCGGGTCTGAACACCGGTAGAACGCGGCACCGACAGGCAGGACGGCATATCCGCGGACCTGGGGCAGACGTGCGCGCTGGAGCAGGTGCAGGGCGAATCCACCGGCACCGACGAAGACGTGTCGTCCCCGGATCGCGAACCGCCCACCACGGGAACCACTCCGGCCCGATACGAGCCAGCGGCCATCCGGTTGCTGACGAAGGGAACTCACCTCGTGACCGAGCAGAACCGTCCCGCCTCGGTCGGTGATGATGCTGGTGAGCGCACGGGTCAGCGCGCCGAAATCAACGTCAGTGCCGTGGCGGTGGCGGGTCGCGGCGATCGGCCCATCCTCGCTCCTGCCCTCCATGATCAGAGGTGCCCAGGTGGCTATCCTGGCCGGATCTTCGGAGTATTCGAGTCCGGCGAAGAACGGATCAGTGATGAGAGTCTGATAGCGCTGCCGCAGATAGTCCACGCCTCGCCGGTCGAACACCACGTCCATATGCGGGCTGGTGTGGAGGTACTCGCGTGGATCGAGCAGGCCAGACTCCGCCAAGTAGGCCCACCACTGTCTGGTGATGAGGAATTGTCGGGCGATCTCGGCGGGTTTGCTGCCATCAGTTGGGTCAGGCATGTAGTTCAGCTCGCTAAACCCAGAGTGACCGGTGCCGGCGTTGTTCCACGGGTCGCTGCTCTCGCTCGCCAGTGAGTTCGATTTCTCCACCAAGACGATGCGCCAATCAGGCTGAAGAAGGGTGATCATCGCTCCCAACGTCGCCGACATGATCCCGCCGCCGATGAGAACGATGTCGGCCTCCTCGACATTTCCCGCTCTTCGCCACCGCTGGGTCATGGTGTTGCCCTTTCCTGAAGCCGCTATCTGGTGATCCCACCGTCGCGCAGAACAGAACGTTCCGTCCAATGAACTTTCGAGGCAATATAATCCGTATATGGATGAATGGGTGAAAAGTCTGGCTCCACAGCTTCGCGCACTCACGGAGGTCGCGGCTCAAGGCGGTCACATGACTTCAGCTGCTTCGGCGCTCGGGATCCCGCAGTCATCGATGAGCCGACGCATCCACGCACTCGAAGAGGCGCTGCGACTGCCACTGCTGATTCGTGACGGCAGGACGGTGCGTCTTACTCCGTCTGCTGTGAGCCTTGCGCAGCTAGTCCGAGCCCCGCTCCACGACATCGAGATGTCTATTGCGCAGGTCACCGAGACTGCCGATCCGGACCACGGCACGGTCCGTTTCGGGTTCCCCCTGACAATGGGGTCAGGTGCCGTGCCCGACATGCTGGCCGAGTTCAACCTGAAGCATCCCGGCATCCGCCTTCAGCTCAAGCAAGCACATGGCTCTGCCCTAATCGAGGACCTCCGGACTGGAGGGCTCGACCTGGCGATCACGATCCCGCCACCAGCAGAGCTCGAACACACCATTCTCGCGACTCAGCAGATCAACGCCGTACTACCCGAAGACCATCCCCTTGCCAGCCGGGCATGCATCGAGCTGGAGGACCTTGAGGACGCACGCTTTATCGCCAATCCCACCAGCTACAACCTGCGCCAACTCACCGAACGCTGGTGCCGTCGCGCCGGTTACGAACCGAACATTGGGATCGAGATCACCGAGTTCGCCACCATTCGCGAACTGATCAGTCGTGGACTCGGCGTCGCCCTCCTGCCACACAGTGATCGGCGTGTTGACGGAATCTCCGAGGTCCCCCTCATTGGCGAAGACCACACCCGCACAATCGCTCTAACATCGGCGACGGCAACCCAGACAGCAGTGACCCAGCGCCTCAACGACTTCATCCTCACCCGCGGCCTCAACTAGACGGCGAGTTCCCTACCTTGGAAGGAACCACACATGATGGACGATAACTACACGGCGCTCTCCATCCCTAGTGACCACAGCCTTGTGGACACTGTCCACAACAGAAAACCACAGGTCAAGACGTGCCACAGTTGCTCAACTCAAGATAACGAACGTTTTTGACGCACCGTCCTGGCGATGGCTGTGAGTCGCAGCGATAGGTGGCGGTTTTTCCGCAACGGTAACGCGCGCCCAAGTGCCCGTAAGCGGATGGCCAACTTCTCGTAGCGGGTAGCGATGCCGCGCCATTGCTTGGCCAGCCCGAAGTGACGCTCCACAACATTGCGACCCTTTTAGAGGTCAGCATCGAAGGCTGGGGGGACGGTCCCCGGCGGCGCCTTTGTTCTTTCGTGAGGCATTCTCGTTGGACTTCTGCGGGATCACCACCTTGATGCCCCGGCCGGTGAGGTAGTTTCGAATGACGCTGTTGGAATAGGCCTTATCAGCGATCACCGCATCCGGGCGGGTCCAGGGCCTTCCGGCCTTGAGCCTGGGGACCGGATATCGTCGATGACCTCGGTGAACACCGCCGCGTGGGGCTTACACGATGAAGCCCAGCACTAGACCAAGGGCCGCGCAGACCCCGAGGGTACGCAGCACGCTCCATCGGAGGATGAAAACCATCCCTATCGCAGCAAGGGCCACTAGCGCGGCAACGGGTTGCAGGCTCATAAGGTGTGGTACGTCGAGACGGACCGGCCCCCACGTCCAATCCGCAGTCTCGGTAAAGAGAGTGTGCGTGGCGAAATACAGGGCCAGGTTGGCGATTACCCCGACCACGGCGGCAGTGATCCCGGTCAAGGCAGCAGAAAGTGATCGGTTTCCGCGCAGACGTTCAACGTGGGGGGCGCCGAGGAAAATGAACAAGAAGCACGGGACGAAGGTCACCCACGTGGTCAGCACAGACGCAAGTATGGCGGCGGTCCACGGGTCCAGGCTGCCTGAAGCACGAAACGCCCCGAGGAAGGCCACAAACTGTACGACCATGATCAGAGGCCCCGGAGTGGTCTCGGCCATCGCCAAACCGCGGACCATCTCGCCGGGGGCGAGCCACCCATATGTCTCGACCGCCTGCTGGGCCACGAACGCCAACACGGCGTAAGCGCCGCCGAAGGTGACCAGCGCGGTGCCAGAGAAAAACAGGCCCTGCTGGGTAAAGATGCTGTGGGCGCCAGTGAGAACGAACGCCGCCGCGACCGGCCCCAGCCACAGGGGCAGGCCTATGCCGACAATGACAGCGGCACGCCGCCATGAGGGACTGGTCTGATGAAGAGTCTCGTCAGAGATTAACGGCTTAGATTCACCCTTGACGGGTTCCTTAACCGGGGCAGCCATGATCTTTGGTCGCATCTTGCCTAGCGCCCAACCGATGAGGGCGGCGGCGCCAATGACTGCTGGGAAAGGCACATCGAAAACAGCAAGCGCGACGAATGCTGCGACGGCGAGGCACACCAAAGCGCCGTGATGCAGTGCGCGCTTGGCGACCTTGATCACCGCCTGGGCGACAATGGCCAGCACGGCTGAGGCAAGTCCGAGGAAAAGTGCGGTCACCGCTGTGGTCTGCCCAAAGACCACGTAGATCGCAGACAGCCCCAGCAGGGCCACGAAGCCGGGTAGCACGAACAAGCTCCCGGCGATCAATCCCCCACGAGTGCCGTTGAGCAACCACCCGGTGTAGATCGCGAGCTGCTGAGCTTCAGGCCCAGGCAGGAGCATGCAATAAGACAGAGCATGCAGAAAGCGGCGTTCCCCGATCCAGCGGTGCTCATCAACAAGAGCACGCTGCATCACCGCAATCTGTCCAGCCGGGCCCCCGAAAGTCTGCAGGGAGATTTTGAACCACACCCGGGTGGATTCCCGCAACGGGACCAAGTCGTGGACCTTCACCTCTGAGGGATCCACGGGAAGGTCCGTGCCGGATCGGTCAGAAGACGGTGGGACGGGGCTCATAGGGTTGTCTTTCCAGTGAGAACGCCGCGCCGAATGTGGTCGTAGACGGCATCGAATATCGGGGCAGTCATCCTCAGGACGACTTCGTCCTCATGAGTCCCCGATAAGGCCCGCAGAATCAGATCAAAACCGGCCGCCTCGGGGGCATCGTAGAGCTCATCCTCGAGATCTGCCTCGTGAACGATCGCCGCGATCCGCCACAGCACCGGATCAGCTATTTCATAAAGACGCAGGATTGTCTCGAAGGTGCAATCGCGTCCCTGGTGACCCAACTCCACCCCACGCATATCAAACGCGGTGGCATCAGCGGGCACTTGCTCAGGGCCCTCCACGAACACGAACTGTGCATGCTCGTCGAGATGACGGCGAATCAGCCACGCGCACGCGGCTCGGTCGATGTGTACCCCGGCTCGGGTTGCCCACTTCACGGTGACATTTCCTCCTCCTGGTTACGGTTCTGTACGCCCACTTCGGAGAGGTCCCGCAGGAGCTCCCAGGCTTGGTCGCGCTGTGAGGGTCGAAAGAAATCTCGGCGCTGCACTTGTCGCATCTGTCTCCGCAACTTCCGCAACACCTGTGCCCGTTGAGCACCCTCTAATGCTTGGGCAGCTTGGGCTTGAGCAGCGATCTCGGCGTACTCGATCGTTCGGGCTGCGTTCATCGGTTCGATGATCAACGACTCCAGCTTGCGGCTGGCAGGGCGCGCGAACCATACCCCGGCCGTGCCCCCAGACTCCTCGACCTCCTCAGCCGCCCATTCCAGCTGCTCCCGGGTGCGTGCATCAGCCGGCAGGGCCACTAACCCATCCGCTAACTGGGCTACTCCTAGGCGCTTGAGTTTGCGCCACAACGCCAATCGTGGCGCCGAGGGCTCCCGCGGCAAACGGTAAGTCATCAGTACCCATTCCTGGGGGCGTCCGGGATCATCAGACATGCTGATCATGTAACCATGGTTACCACCAAAGATTAAAGTCGGACGCTTTACCCGGGCCCTGATGAGCGAACTATCATCCGCACGCACCTCCGCCAGGGATCAGCCAGGGAAGCCCCCATGAGACGCCCTGCCTGAGGACCTCAAGATAGGTCTTGGCTTTACCGGATGCAGAGCGAGCCTGTTCCCTTAGGCCGTAGTAGTCCCAGTTCCTTGGTTGTGGGACGGACCTCACGAGCAGGCCTCGGGATCCACAGCTATCGGCGCGTCGTCATCCCAGAAGTTATCCCACAATCACATTCCACCTATTCCGTACGATTCCGACTACTGGTACTCTCAGGCCATGGAATTAGGGTACGCACGAGTCTCGACGGCCAAACAGGATCTAGATCGACAGATCGAAGCCCTGCGAGAGGTCGGCATCTCAGCCGACCGGATCTACGTGGACAAGAAATCAGGTGCCACCGTCAATCGACCCGGACTCGGCGCGGCGCTGGATTATGCCCGCGACGGCGACGTGATCGTGGTCCACACCCTCGACCGGCTCGGACGCACCGTGCGTGACACCCTGAACCTGATCCATGACCTCGCCGAGCGAGGGGTGGGGGTCCGCAACTTGGCTGACCCGATCAAGGTCGATTCATCGAACCCGAATGATCCGATGGCGCAGCTGGCCGTGGTGCTGCTGGCGCTGTTCGGACAGATGGAACGCACCTACACGCTCGAACGTGCCGCCCATGCCCGAGCAGTGGCCACGGCGAAAGGTCGCCGCGTGGGCCGACCCTCGGTGGTGGACCCGGACAAGCTGGCCTACGCTGCGCACTTGCGCGAGACCGGGCACACCATCGCTGAGATCGTGACCAAGTCGGGGATTGCCCGGACCAGTCTGTATCGACACCTTCCACCCCGGCCTGCTGAATCGGTGACCGCCGGGGTAGACACCGAAGCCGACGCCGGCTCTGAGATTTGATATCGGTCGGTGATAGCGATGGCGCAGTTCACCGCAGAGGAGAAGATCACTCTGCTGCGCCAGCACGACGAAGGAGTCCCCTGGACGCGCATCGCCGCGGAATCAGGGGTGGCCCTGCGAACACTGACCCGCTGGTCCGCGAAATACCGCGCTGACCCAACCTCGCGCGGCTTAGCGCGCCGGGTTCGTAGTGACCGTGGGAGACGACGAATCCCGGCTGAGCTCGTTGAAGTGATCGAAGCATTGGCACTTCGGCGGCCTGAGCCCACAGCCGCGTTCATCCATCGCAGGGTCTGCGACATCGCCGATGACCGAGGCCTGGCCGCGCCGAGCTACTCCAGCGTCCGAGCGATCATCGGAGCTATCGATCCTGGTCTACGGACCCTGGCTCAACACGGGGACGCTACGTACCGGGATCGGTTTGAATTGGTGCTGCGCCGCAGCGCCGCACGTCCGAATGAGCAGTGGCAGGCCGATCACACGCTTCTCGATGTTGCGGTCCTGGATAAGGCTGGCGCCCCGGTGCGCCCCTGGTTGACGGTGCTCTTGGATGACTACTCGCGTGCGGTTGCCGGGTACACCCTGTTCCTGGGTGCCCCGACGGCGGAGCAGACAGCACTGGCACTGCACCAGGCCATCAACCCCAAGGAAGATCCTTCCTGGCCCCTGTGTGGTCTGCCCGAATTGCTCTATTCAGACCATGGCTCCGACTTCACCTCCGCCCGGCTGGAGCGCGTCTGCCTAGACACCAAAGTCCAGCTCATCCACTCCCGGGTCGGTATTCCACAAGGCCGGGGAAAAATCGAACGGTTCTACGGGTCCGTCACCTCCCAGCTGCTGCCGCATCTGCCCGGGCACATCCCGCACGGGACCAACGGAACCCCGGCCACTGACCCGACACTGACGCTTGAAGAGCTCGACGCGATCATGGAGAAGTTCATCGTCACCGAGTACAACCAGCGCACCCACTCCGAAACCGATGAAGCGCCTGCCCACCGATGGGGCGCCTCTGGTTTCATCCCACGTGCCCCTGCCCGGCCTGAGGAGCTCGACCTTCTGCTGCTGACTGCGGCCGCCACGCGGAAGGTCCAGCGCGACGGGATCCAGTTTGCCTCCACCCGGTACCTCTCCACGGTCTTAGCCGCCTACGTCGGTGAACAGGTGACAGTGCGGTTCAACCCCCGCGATGTCGGTGAGATCCGGGTCTACTTCCACGACGAGTTCCTCTGCCGCGCGATCGCTCCCCAACTTGCCGCAGAGTCCGTCTCCCTCCAAGAGCTCCAAGCGGCCCGGACTCAACGCCGCCGCGACCTGAAACGACAGCTGCGACAACGCCGCAGCCTTGCCGACACGCTGCCAGTCGACTCGCGATATGCCCCTCCTACGCCTGCCGCGGTAGAACCGCCAACCATCGAGAATTCACCACCACGACACCGATTGCGCCTCTATGCCACCGAATAGCCCTGGACATTCCATCCTCAACAAAGGCGAAGACGGGCGCCGGTTCCTCACGCAAGACTTCGGAGAGGTCAACTCCAGCGCCCCACCGCGACCCGACCTGCCATCCTTTCAAACCACCCGGGAACATCGTCGCTTCACCGAGTTCGCGGATGCCGTCAGGGCCCACCGCTACATCGGGCTCTGCTGGGGCCCGCCCGGGGTGGGCAAGACTCTTTCTGCCCGTCACTACGGCGGCATCGATGAATGGGAGCAGTGGCATTCCCTCTTCACTGAAGATCTCGGCCCGGTGCCGCCGCGCGTGCTCGAGGCCCGCACCGCGTTCTTCACCCCCACCGTGGCTGCGACCACCAAGCAGATCGACCAGGGACTGCCGCGGGTCTGCCAGAAGATCTCTTTCGCTATGGACTTCGCCGAGCACGGTGTCGTGGACCCCTACGTCCATACGGAGTCTCGCTCCAGCGGACGCACTGAGCTGCTCATCATTGACGAAGCTGATCGCCTCAAGACCACAGGCCTGGAACAGGTTCGTGACTTCTACGATCATCACCACATGGGGGTGATCCTCATCGGTATGCCCGGGATCGAGAAGCGCCTCGCTCGATATCCGCAGCTCTACAGTCGGATTGGTTTCGCCCACGAGTATCGTCAGCTGACTGCGGATGAACTCACCGCGGTACTGACCACGCGCCTACCAGCAGCTGAGGGTGCCGCCGACGGTGGTGTCGCCCACGCGACAGCTGTCGCTACCATCGTGCGGATCACAGGTGGCAACTTTCGCCTCGTGGATCGACTACTCACCCAGATCGAACGTGTGCAGACAGTCAATGGGCTCGACGAGTTGACCCCCGAAGTGGTGGAAGCCGCGCGGGACGCGCTCCTCATCGGTCACTAGGGACGCCGATTACCGCTGCGGAAAGACCGACGATTATCGCTGCAACTCACAGGCGATGGCGACACACCGCGACGCGCGCGGTCAGAATCCCTGGTCAAAAGGTGGGGTGGCCTCGGGGGTGCCGCGTAGTCTCGCAGCATGGATACAGAGCAGAGGCGAGGTGACGGGCTGCGTGGCAGGTGGGTGGGGTATGCGCGGATCTCCACGGCTGACCAGGACCCGGGGGCGCAGGTGCGGGCACTGGAGGCCGCAGGCTGTGATGAAGTCGCTGTCGACCGCGCCTCCGGTGTCCGGGAGGACCGGCCAGAGCTGCTGCGGGTGTTGGGTGAGCTGCAGGCAGGAGACACCCTGGTGGTGTGGAAGCTGGACCGCCTCGGTCGCTCGGTGCAGCACCTGATCGAGGTGGGGCTCGACCTGGAGCGCCGTGGAGTCGTCTTCCGGTCGATGACCGAGGCGATCGACACGTCTACGGCCATGGGTCGGCTGATGCTGCACGTGCTGGCCAGCTTCGCCCAGTTCGAGCGTGATCTCATCTCGGAGCGAACCACGGTCGGGCTGGCGGAGGCTGCTGCGCGGGGGACTCGGCTGGGTCGGCCTCCGGCGATGAATGCGGACATGATCGCGGCCGCGACGTCGATGAGTGCCGCTGGCATGGGAGCGTCCGCGATCGCCAGGGCCCTGGGCGTCAGCAGGAGCACTGTGCGGCGGAACCTGGGACGAGTTCACGAGGGCTGACACATACCCCCGGACACTGAGTACGAAGAGAGCCTGTCAGGGTGACGAGCGTGAGTGATCGGAGGGTTCCGGATGGACGGGTTGGCAGTGACCGAAGAGGTTCTGGCAGTCGTGATGTGGGTCTATGTTGGTGTGGCTGTGATGATCGGCGTGGGTGCGGTCTTCCGCCTGGTGCTGGTCGCGGTGGCGTCCTCGATCCCTGGAGAGCAGAGGGCGGGGCACAGCTGGACCAAGGAAGTGGCGCGGTCCCTGCGGTGGATCGCTGTTGCAGTCGGGCTGGGCGGCCTCGGAGAGCTGGCGGTCCGGCAGGGCGATGTCTCCCCGGACGTCCAGCTCTGGCTGTTGCTGAGCGTGGTGGGAATCGCTGGCGCGGAGCTGATCGTCGACATCGTAGTGCGCGGCGGCAAGGCGATTGGGTCGTTTGCGAGGTTCGTGGGCGGCAAGGACTGAACGCACACGAGCAGGCTCCAGGAAGGGGCGGGCGAGCACTGGGATCAGTGCGTCGCCCGCCCCTTTCGTGCTGCCGGAGAAATGTGTGTCACACCCGTGGAGGTTCTGCGGGGTCGAATCTCTGGTGTACGGCCGCTCCGCGAGGTCGGGGCGGGTGACACAAGGAGGAGATGACGATGGCGCAGGAGAAGCTAGGCGAGAAGTCAGTATCAGGAAACCTCGTCGACGATCCGAAGCAGGTCACCACACCTGCGGGGAAGGATCTGACGGTGCTGCGGCTGGCGGAGAATCACCGCCGGTTCAACCGGGACTCCCAGGAGTGGGAGGACGCCGGGGCGACGTTCTACGACGTCGCCATGGACAACCAGCGGCTGGGGAACAACGTCCAGCAGTCGCTGTCGAAGGGTGACTTCGTGCGGGTGACCGGGAACTACAGCGTGGAGCCGTTCGTGACTCGCGAGGGAGAGGCGGGGCTGAACCGGCGAATCTGGGCCAACGACGTGGCTCCGAGCCTGCGGTACTCGGCGGTGGAGATGGTGCCCGAACGGAGCCAGGAAGCCGAGCGCGCTGTGCAGCAGCAGGGACCGCAGATGAGCCAGGAGCAGCAGGTTCAGCACGAGATGACCCCTGAGGGTGAGCGGCTCCGGCGTGAAGCGGAGCAGTCCTGGGCGGTGCATCAGAGCCAGCAGCCCACGGGTCCGGGGCACCAGGGGCCCGGGGTCAGCTGAGAGCGCTGCGGAACGGGAGCTGTTCATAGGCGGAACACATGGGGCGCGGTGGTTGACTCACCGCGCCCCATGTGTAGTTATGTAAAGGAGCGCACGTGGCACGAGGATCACGTCGAGAAGCAGAGAACCAGCTGGCGCTGTTCGCGCTCGTGGGTGAAGAGCTGGTGATTGAGCCCGAAGATCTCGGGCAGGGAGGTGACGGGCATGGCTCGAACGACAGTGACAGAGAAGACGCAGGGCACGTACTGGCTGGAGAACAGCCGGTTGAGGCTGCACCAGGTCCAGCGGGAGCCGGAGATGTTCCAGCCTCGATCGGAGGGGACACTGCGCAGCAGCAGCGTGCAGATCGAGGCGCTGCTGGAGATCGTGGACTGGGAGAACGACCCGACGACCTGGCAGCGGCCCCACGAGGTCCTGGAGGACTCTCAGTGGGCTCCGGAGTACCGGGAGCCGATGGAGACCCAGTACGACCGGCTGTTCGGGATTCCGGAGCCGGGGGAGCCGGAACCGCTGAGCCCGGAAACGGCTCCGGTGGTCACAGTGATCGACCTGACCAGGAAGATCCTGGACGCGGCGGGCAGCGGGATGACGCCGACATTCGAGACGCACCTGAAGGCCCGGTGGGTGACCTTCTTGAACCAGAGGTTCCCGGAGAGGGACGAGGAGTGGCTGAGCCTGGCGTGGATGCAGGACCAGCCGCGCCAGGACCAGGACGCGATCCTGGCCGAGCAGTTCGAGATGGTGCGCGAGGTCCACGACTGGATGCTCAGCCAGGGGATGACGCCTCTGACGGTGGACATCGGCGGGCTGCCGGACCTGATGCAGATCGTGGTCCAGAACAACGAGCGACGGAACCAGCGCCTGCAGGAGCAGAGCCTCACCGGCTGAACGGTGAGCCGGTCACCTATGACCGGCACAGCCTGCCGCCAGAGGCTCCAGGAGGCACCGCCCACCGGGTCCAGCTCAACATCGACGCCCTGGAGACCCTGCGACGACTCGAAGCCGAACACCGCCACGCCACACCGGCTGAACAGCAGGTGCTGGCCGGGTGGACGTCCTGGGGCGCGGTGCCGAAGATCTTCGACGAGCACAACGAGGAGTTCGCGGAGCCCAGGGCGCGGCTGCGTGAGCTGCTGAGCCCGGTTGAGTGGGACTCGGCTCGACGCACCACCCTGAACGCCCACTACACCGATACGCGCATCACAGGGGCCCTATGGGGCGCTCTGGAGCGGGCCGGGTTCAGCCAGGGGCGTGTGCTGGAGCCCGGGTCCGGGTCGGGGGCGTTCATCGGTGCCGCCCCGGAGGGTGCCCAGATGGTCGGGGTCGAGCTGGACGAGACGACCGCCAGAATCGCCTCGCGGCTGTACCCGAGGGCACAGATCAACGCTCAGGGCTTCGAGGAGACCCGCTTCCCCGAGGACTCCTTCGACGCAGTGATCGGCAACGTGCCGTTCGGGGACTTCCGGGTCCATGACCAGCGGCACAACCCCAACCGGCTGAACATCCATAACCACTTCATCGTGAAGTCACTGCGGCACACGGCACCGGGCGGCTACGTCGTGGTGGTCACCTCAGCACACACCCTGGGGGCGAAGACCTCCAAAGCCCGTGACGAGATGGCACGCTATGCCGACCTGGTGGGAGCGGTCCGCCTGCCAGAAGGAGCATTCGCGGCCGCAGCGGGCACCTCAGTGGCCACCGACGTGCTGGTGCTGCGTCGCCGCGAGCACATGACCTCAGAGGAGCGCAAGGAGCGGATCGACGCGACCACCACGTGGGTCAGGGCCCAGAGTCGCGAGGTCACCGTCCAGGGCCAGACTCACGAGGTGACCTGGCCGGGGTACTTCACCGAGCATCCAGAGCACGTGATCGGCACCCTGCAACCGGGGACCGACCAGTACGGCAACCCCACGATCCGGGTGATGCGAGACGGGCTGAGCGTCGAGGAGGTCTCCGCCCAGCTGCGCGGTCAGCTGGAATCCATCATCGACGGTGCCGGCGCGCGCGGACTGGGGTACGCCCCAGAGGTCCCTGGGTCTGTGGTGGTGCCGGAGCACCAGCCGGGGCTTGTCGAGCGCCAGGAGCCCGAGGCCAGGGTCGGGCACGTGCGGATGACTGGCTCTGGCCGGTCTGCCCGTGTCGAGCGCTACACCCCGGATCTGACCTGGGAGCCGGTGAGGTGTTCGAAGAAGCTGATCCCGGAGGCCCAAGCGCTGCTGGCGGTGCGCGATCGCGCACGGGAGGTCCTGGACGCTGAATCCAGCGGCGATGCCCAGGCGGCGGAAGCGGCACGGGTCGAGCTGCGGGCCGCGTGGGAGCACCACTACGCCACCTTCTCTGACACGCTGCCGGACGGGTCCGTGGCGCGGGGTATCAACCGGCGGCAGGACAAGTACCGTCGACCCCCGAAGGCCGCGCAGAGAGAACACGTCGAGGAGCTGGTCGCCACCTGGCGACAGGAGAACGCCCTCGAGGCGGACGTCGAGCCACCTGCCGAGGTGCTGGAGGGCTTTCAGGAGGAGGCGAACCAGCCACGGCTGGCAGGAACGGTTCAGGAGCACCTGACGTTTCTGCGCAGCGACCCGGACTTCGGCCTGGTCCTCAGCGTCGAGCACTACGACCCTGAGAGCGGGACGGCAAAGCCGGCGAAGCTGCAGCTCGAGCCCGTGCTGGGCGTCGATCATCGAGCCCAGCGGGCCACCACGGTTGAGGACGCGGTGGCCATCTGCATGGACGAGCGCCGCCAGGTCGACGTCGATCGGGTGGCCGAGCTGCTGGACATCGAGGTTGATGAGGCCTCCGAGCGGATCCGTGGCCACGCGTTCACCGATCCCGGCACCGGCGTCATGACCTCGGCACCGCAGTACCTCTCCGGGAACGTGCGGGCGAAGCTGAAGGAAGCACGGGAGGCCGCCGCCGAGGACCCGGCGACGTTCGGCCCGAATGTGGCAGCGCTGGAGGAGGTTCTGCCGGAGACGATCGACCTGGCCGATGTGCGTATGGCTCCAGGGGCGCGCTGGATCCCGACCGAGTATCACGTCCAGTTCGCCCGTGAGCTGTTGGACAGTGACGGGGTTGAGGTATTCAGGGGTGAGACCGCCTCGAAGGAGGTCTCGGTGCGTGGCCAGGACCGCTGGACGGTGAAGGCCCCACCTGGGGGGATCTCTGACAACATCCGCTATGAGTTCGGCATCCCGAAGCACCGGAAGTCACCGGCGCAGATCCTTGAGCTGGCGATGAACGGTACTCCGGTGCGGTTCACCACCGAGAACGACGAGGGCCGGCGGGTGGTCAACGAGGCCGCCTCCCAGGCGGGCCGGGACAAGGTGAACAGGATCCGTCGCCGCTTCCAGGAGTGGGTCCTCAGCGATGAGACCCGCAAACGGATCCTCCAGGAGCGGTACAACGAGCTGTTCAACAGCGTGCGGCCGGCGGACTACACCACTGCGGCGGCCGCGCTGCAACTGCCGGGTCTCAGCGCCGATCGGAAGCCCTACAGCTACCAGGCCAAGGCGGTGGCGCGCATCGTCAATGAGCCGGCCACGCTGCTGGACCACGTCGTCGGAGCGGGGAAGACCGGCACCATGGTCATGGGCGCGATGGAGCTGCGCCGCACGGGTCAGGCGTCCAAGCCGGCCATGGTGGTTCCGAACCACCTGGTGGATCAGATCACCACGGAGTTCCGCCAGTGGTACCCGAACGCGCAGGTGATGGCCATCCCGACCGGGATCTCTGCCCAGGAGAAGGCGACTTGGGTGGCGCGTGCGGCGGCAGGGGACTGGGACTGTGTGGTGATCCCCCAGACGACGTTCGAGGCGATCCCTATCGACCCGGAGCGGCGGCGGGGGTGGCTGGAGGGTGAGGTCCGAGCCGCACGAGCACATGCTGAGCGCTTGGCGGAGAGCAAGGGCCGGGGCAGCGCACACGTGAAGCAGGCCGAAGCTGCTGTGCGGCGTCTGGAGACCGCGTCCAAGGAGGATGAGTCGAGGAAGTTCGTGGGGCTGAGCTTTGAGCAGACCGGGATCGACTACCTGTTCGTCGATGAGGCCCACGACTTCAAGAACCTGGCCCGGCAGGCGGAGCTGGCCGAGCTGAGCCACAGCGGATCCAAGCGCGCCCGCGACTTGGACTATAAGCTGCGCGCTCTGCGGGAGTTCAAGACCGAGGAGGCCCGACGTCGCGGCGTGCCTGGGGCGGAGTCCGGCCGCCACGTGCCCTCGGTGGCGACCTTCGCCACTGGGACACCTGTGGCGAACTCGATGAGTGAGCTGTGGGTGATGCAGCGCTTCCTGCGCCCTGACGTGCTCGAAGAGATGCGCCTGGACACCGTGGATGCCTGGGCGGCCCAGTTCACGGAGACCGAGACGAAGATGCAGCTCTCTGTCACTGGTGCCGGCTATGAGCCCAAGACCCGGGTGAGCAGGTACATCAACACCCCGGAGCTGGCCGAGATGAACCGGCTGTTCACCGACCGGGTGACCGCTGCGGATCTCGAGGTGCCCATCCCCTCGCTCATCGGTGGGCAGAGGCAGCTGCTGACCCGTGAGCCGACCGGGCCGGTGGCGGACTACACCGAGCTGCTGATCGAGCGGGTCGACGACATCAAGAACCGGGTGGTGGAGCCCAGCGAGGACAACATGCTGAAGCTCTCCTCGGACGCCCGCCGCGTGGCACTGGACCCCAGGATGGTCGGTCTTCCAGCCGATGCTGACGGTGGGAAGGTCGGCATGATCGCTGACAAGATCGCCGAGGTCCACGAGCGGACTCACCAGCGCCGATACGCCCTGACGGACGGGTCGACCAGTACCCGCCCGGGAGGGCTGCAGATCGTGTTCTCCGATCAGGGGACACCAGGTAACGAGGACTTCGACGCCTATGCGGCACTGAGGGCTGAGTTGGTCGCCCGTGGGCTGGATGAGGAGCGGGTCGCCTTCATCCATGAGGCCGGTGGAGATTCCGAGCGGGTCGAGCTGTTCCGCGCCTGCCGAGACGGACGAGTCAACGTGCTGATCGGCTCCACCCAGAAGATGGGCACCGGAGCGAACATCCAGTCCCGGGCGGTGGCGCTGCACCACGTGGACGTTCCCTGGAGGCCCGCCGATCTGGAGCAGCGGGAGGGCCGGATCCTCCGGCAGGGCAACCAGAACGACGAGGTGGAGATCTACGCATACGGCACCGAAAAGACCTTCGACGTGCGGAGCTGGGACATCGTGGCGCACAAGGCGCGATTTATCAGCCAGTGGAAGTCTGGAATGGTCACCGACCGGGAGATGGACGACCCGATGCCCGGTCTGGAGTTCAGCGCGGCCGAGGCAGCCGCTGTGCTGACCGGTGACCCCAGAATCCAGCAGCGAGAAGACCTGGAGCTGAAGATCCGGGAGTTGAAGGTCCTGGAAGAGTCATTCCAGCAGAATCAGGCGATGATGCGCCGTGAGGTCCGCCAGCACACGGACAGAGCCGACTACCTCCAGCGGCACCTGCCCGGGCTGCGAGAGCTTGCGGCTGCGGTGAGGCCCACCGGTGGGGATGCGTTCGCGTTCACCACGGCAGAAGGAACCAGGTTGACTGACCGGCCGGCAGCCGCCGGATACTTGGAGAGGCTGGTCCGCACAGAAGCTGTGCGGCGTGACCAGAGAGATTTCCTCAACGCGACGGACCCGGTGCCGGCGGGGCGGCTGGGCGGGGTGGGGCGGCCGGTGCAGCGCCCCGCCCCCCCCGGGGGGAGCGGGGCCCCCCACCCAGGGGGGCTGGGCCCGGTGACCGCCCCCGAGGGCCGGCCGCAAAACCGG
>NZ_JBQYEY010000022.1:0-54975 GCF_052656005.1 Nesterenkonia sp. K-15-9-6 | reverse complement strand
GCGGGGGTCATGGCATGTGGGTGGGGCGCCCGGGGGGTTAAGCAACCCCGCCGGGCCCGGGACGACGCGTCGTCCCGGGCCCTGCGTGTTCCCGGAGCCGCATGCCGGGTGCCCAGCGGTGCTTACGTCACACAACCATCCCGTGGGCGCAAGGACCTGCGCGTGTCAGTGGTGGTCTATAGACTCATGTGCGATCGCTGAGAATCGCATGACGAGGGGGACGATCATTGATGAAGCCTGCGTTGAGAAAGTCTGCAGGGCAGACGAAGAAGAGGACTGATCTGCGCCGTCGTGTCGCCGGACTCGGAGCCGGGGCGGCGTCATTGGCCCTGGTGCTCTCCGGCTGCGGGGGTCTCACGGGCAGCGGCGGCCCGACCACCGAGGACGGGGACCCGCTCGAGAACGCCGCTGAGTTCCTCCAGCAGGCCTCCGCGGAATGGGAGGAGTCGCGCCCGACGCAGAACGTGGAGGTCAGTGAGGACGCCGGGTGCTTCTTCGTGCTGGGTGAGGACGAGGACGTGACGGGCGAGCTCGCCTGCGGAGGCGTGCGCACCAGCACGGCTCAGGAGGGTGAGGTCTGGGACATCGGAACCTTCGAGATCCGCCCGAACTCGGACAGTGAGATGGAGGCCCGTCTCCCGGAGGGATGGACCGCCGGTCTGGAGCGTGGACGGACCCGGCCGGAGGGTCCCGTGGTGGATGCCGACGGCGACGAGGCCCCCGACTCCATCGACGCCCTGGCGGCGCCGCCGATGCCGCAGACCGATTCGGGGTTCATCCTCAGTGGGGAGTCCCTGCCCGGTGACCTTGTGCAGCCAGGTGACGAGCAGGTCAGCCCGGGCGACGACGGCCTGGTCATGACTCCCGGGGGGCGCGTGACGATCACCTCTGTCGCGACGCTCGAGACCGTCCCGGTCGCCGGCGCCCCGACTCATGAGGAGGGTATGGAGGATCATCTCGACGGCGACACGGATGACGGCGACATCGGAGTCAGCCTGGACGGGGAGCCCCATGCTCCCGCGGACGGTGAGACCTTCGTGTTCGTCGAGTACGACTACCAGCCCACGGAGCGGCCCGGCGAGGACGAGACGTCCACAGCGGCGTTGGCGCTGAACGCCGGCGGTCAGCAGAGGACGCTGGCGGAGTTCGGCGAGGACGACGGCTGGAGCGGACCCAGCGAGCAGTCGGGAAGCTTCCTGGCCTCCGTCCCGGAGGACGACGCGCACCTGGTCGTCTCGTCGGCGGGCCGGGACCAGGTCGTGGACCTGCCGGAGGGCCAGCGCGAGGCGGACCCGGTGACCCGTGCCTACTACCGTGACGTGACCCAGCAGGACACGAACCACGAGTTCTCGATCGCCGACCAGCCCTTCGCGCTGGATGAGAGAGACTATGAGGCCTCGATGTATCTGAGCCTGCAGTCCGCCTGGCTCACGGCCTACTCGGAGGTCGGCGGCGCTGACGGCTGGGCGGAGGAGGACGAGGCCTGGCTGCTCCTGGAGTTCGACGCGATCCTGGACAGCGATGACTTCAACCCCCGATTCAAGGAGCTCACCCCCAGCCTGACGGTCACCGATGGGGCAGGAGAGACGTACTCCGCTTCGCGGACGATCGACATCGACACCCGCACCTGGAACTCGACCTATTGGATGGCGGTGGCGATGCCCGCCGACGTCACGGAGGTCACCCTGAGCCAGACTTTTGAGACACGGGTCGAGGATTGGGATGACAACATCGCCACCCTGACCTTGGAGACCGACTCCTCGACGGTGGATTTCCCGCAGTCGGAGCCGGAGGCGTCCGACGACGACTCCGACGACCCTGACGAGGACGATGACGCCGACGCTGAGGCCGACGACGCCGACGACTCCGACGCTGACGCCGACGAGGACTCCGACGCTGACGACGAGGCCGACGAGGACGAGTGACTCGCCGCCCGGCCGGTCCCTCGTGCTCGTCAGGGATCGGCCGAGGCGACGGGGATGAGCAGATGGCTGGCTGCCACCGGCGGCCGGCTGTGGACGACACACACCTATGAGGGGGAGGCCGATGGATACGATGACGACGAAGCGAGGGCGCGTGCTGCGCGCCGCAGGGGCGAGCGCGGTGCTCACGCTGGCGGTGACCGCCTGCGGGAACGACCTGCCGAGCGGGCCGATGGACGAGAACGAGCTGGAGACGGTCTTCCTGACCGGACGGGCGGTGCCCGAGGGGTGGGACCTGCAGGGCAGCCCGTCATCCCGGGACAGGTTCGGCGAGACCCTCGACGGCTTCGGTCCGCTCGACGGCCAGCTCGGTGACCCCTCGGAGGGCTGCGTCGAGGCACGAAGCGCCGGCGACGAGGAGCTGGCCGAGGCGGGGATGGTCGCCGGTGCCACCGCCACCTACGTCACGGACCAGGCGATGACCGAAGTGGAGGTCTTCTCCACCGAGGACGACGTCGAATTCGCCTCGCTGACGCATGACATGCTCGAGGCCTGCGAGAGCGAGATCGTCGAGGACCTGGGGCGCAGCACCGGACTGGACGGCGACGACTTCGAGGTGTCCTCTCCGGACACCTCTGGAGAGGGGATGCTGCTGGTCAACGATGGTGCTGACGGCGGCGTTGTGCTCCTGGTGATCGAGAGCTACGGCAACAACCACTTCACCGCCGTCGGCTTCTCCGCTGACCCGCGGGATGTCGAGACCCTGGAGGGGTTCATCGACGAGGCGCAGGAGCGCTTCGAGCAGGGCCCGGACGAGACCGCTTCGGAGGAGGAGTCCGAGGACTGATCACCGGCCGGGCCCGCGGCGGACGCTGACGGCCCCTGACCTGCAGGACACGAGTCCTCAGGTCAGGGGCCGTCAGCATGTCCGTCGGGCTGCTGCGGAGGTCGGCATGACTCCGGCCGGCCGGCGGCAGCGTCGGCTTCCCCCGCCGGAGTGCCTCAGCCGGCGCGCTTCGGGCGCGTGCCGGAGTCGAACTCCACCTGCACCTGGTCGAGCTGCATGAGGGTGCGCTCGTAGACGATCTGCGCCGAGCGCATCCGGTTCTGAGACTTGTGCTCGGTGTACTCCTGATACTGCTGGGTGACCCACTCCGGGTCGCCGTCGGCCAGGAGACGTCCCTGCTCGATCCACAGGACCCGAGAGCACATCTGCTTGATGGTTCCCAAGGAGTGCGACACCAGGAAGACGCAGCCGGCCTGCTGCCGGACTTCGTCGAGGCGGCGCTTCGTGCGCGCGCGGAACTGCGCATCACCGGTGTTCAGGGCCTCATCGATGATGAGGATGTCGGGGTCCACCGCTGTGGCGATCGCGAACTGAAGGCGGGAGGCCATGCCCGAGGAGTAGGACTTCAGCGGCAGGTTCAGCGAGTCCTCCAGCCCGGAGAGCTCCACGACCATGTCATACTTCTCCGCGGCCTCCTTGGGCGTCAGCCCCATGGCCAGGCAGCCCAGTTTGATGTTCTCCCGGCCGGAGAGCTGCTTCACCAGTGCCGCGTTGACGCCGAGCATGATCGGGGTGGAGGTCGCATAGATCTCCCCCGTGGTCGGGCGGATCTTCCCGGTCAGCAGCTTCATCAGGGTGGATTTGCCCGACCCGTTGGTGCCGATGACCCCGACGGATTCGCCCTGACGGACCACGAAGCTGAGGTCCTGGAGGGCCGGGACGTTCGCCCACCCGGAACCGGTGATCCGCCGCAGCTGCCGGGAGAACCGGCCGGTGGAGTTCAGGTACTCGGTGGAGGAGCGGATCCGGTAGATCATCGAGGCGTGGTCGACGGCGACGGCGATGTCCGAGGAGTCGAGGCGCTCGACCACGGGCGCGGAGTCCTCCTCCGCCCACGAGATCTCCTCGAAGAGCTGCTCATCCTCCAGAATGTCCAGCTCGCCGGTGGCGGTAGGGGCGGGAGCCTCCGTGGCCGGTGCTCCGGAGGACCGCCAGTTCACGCGTCGGGGCGTGTAGTTGCGCACCGGGGTGCTCATCGCTCCCTCCCGTACTTCTCCTCGCCGTGCCAGAACACGAGGAATCCGATGATGAAGATGCTTACCGAGGAGACGGTCAGCACGACCCAGCGATACGGGTCCGCCATCTCGCCGTAGAGCCACGTGGAGCGGATGATGTCCAGCACGCAGAACATGGGGTTGTGGTACATCACGAACTCGATGTACTCGCCTCCCGGCGACCCGGCGAAACGGTCCACGGTGAAGAACACGGCCGAGGTGTAGAACCAGATGCGCATGCCGAAGCTGATCATGTGCTTCACATCGGTGTAGGCCGAGACCGCGCGGGCCAGCAGCATGCCCAGACCCGTGCTGAGCAGGAAGTTCAGCGCCAGCACCGGGAAGATGAACAGCCACAGCCAGTCCACGCTGACCGGAGTCGGAGGAGTGTCCGCCAACGGGATGTCGCCGATGGTGATGACCAACAGGGCCATCACGATCAGCATGGGCACATTGGCGAAGAGCTCGCGGACGTTGATCGCGAACGGGAGGCTCGCCCGGGGGAAGTTGAAGGCTTGGACGACCGACTGGTTGCTGACCATGGAGCTGGCGCCGGAGGACACCGCCGAGGTGGTGTACCGGAACATGAACACGCCGATGATCAGGTAGCCGATGAAGTTGCTGATCCCGCGGGAGAGGTCCAGCAGCAGCCCGAACACCAGGAAGTAGGCCAGGCCGCTCAGGATCGGGTTGACCACCATCCAGACACGACCCATCGCGTCATTGGAGTTGGCGGTCTGCACCTTCGAATGGGAGTCGTAGATGATGAAGTGCCGGAACGCCCACAGCCGCTGGACGTAGTCCAGGAGCCGGGGGCGCGCGCCCACGCGGACCAAGGAGCTGCCATCCAGCTGCACCACGTGTCCGGCCTGGCGAGGCTCGTCCACGTGCGTCGGGGCGGCCGAGCGCTCTGCTGTCGGGGTGGCCATCACCACGTTCCTTCCAGGGGCGTCGTCGCGGGTCCGGCCATCCGCCGGGTCCGTTGTTGCGGGGCGTTCACAGGGAGTCTTCTTCCCGCGGAGCGCCAGCCATTGTATCAGCGGGGTCCTCGGCGCCCGGCGGTCGAACCGCCTGGGCCTCCGGCTCGAACAGATGCGGCATGACCTCGCGCACCCGCTCCTCGAGGTACGGAGCCGCCGTCTCCACGTATTCGTTCGTCAGGTGGTGGCTGTCCCGATAGACCACCACGTTGCCGATGACGGCCGCGCATCGACCCGCAGGGCAGAACAGATCCGTGAGGTCCACCGTGGAGGCTCCGGAGGGCAGTTCCAGCGTGCTCAGCGGGTCGACCTCCGCGAACTTGGAGCCGTCGGGGGCGCAGCTGTGGGCATCCCCGCCCGAGGCCAGACAGTCGGGGACGTCGTCGAGCTGGCGAGGCGTGCCGCGCATCAGCAGCAGCTCGGCACCGGCGTCGGTGATCTCCTGCCACCGTTCCGGGGCACCCTCGACGACGAACTCCTCTCCCGGTTCGCGGGGGATGCGGGTGCCGGGAGTCACCACGACGTCGGGTTCCCGGTCCGCGACCACCTCGGCGAAGCCGGCGTTCCACTGGGCGCACTGGTTGTCCTCGACGTCCTCGATATGACGGAACACGCACCCGCCCTTGGTGGCCACCAGGATCTCCCAGTCGTGCGTCTCGGCCAGCATGAGCCAGGCGTGCTGCCAGTGGCCCGCATGGGAGCCGCCCGCCAGCATGATCGTGGCCCGGGGGTCCTCCGGGGCGTCCAGGTCCTCACAGACCAGCACCTCAGAGGTCCCCGGCCGGTTCCCGGTGCGCTGATGGCAGTCCCGGGTCGCGTACTCGGGAACTCTGCGGCTCAGGCCCGTGAGCTCGGGGAAGGCCGGGACCTCGTCGAGCTCCGGAGTCCCGGCGACGGCGGCCGAGGAGCCGGACACCGAGGCTCCCGGGTAGAGCGCCCGGTCCATGCCCTGCATCGCCAGACCGTCCTCCTGCGGGGCCGTGGTCAGGTGGAGGTGGGCCGTCGTCGCCGCCGCTCCCAGGGACAGGGTCGTGGCGGCCAGCGCCAGGGTGACACGCTGGGACCGGGACGCGCCGCGACCTGCAGACGGCCCATGCGTGGGGTGCTGGCCCGGCGTGCTCCGGCCGAGTCGGGCCAGCGGCCGTTCGACCCAGCGGTGCGTGGCCCAGGCCGCCGTCAGGGAGAACGCGAGAACCGCCAGCGCCCCCGGCAGCCCCAGGGACTCCGCCCCGGTGGCCTCGAGGAAGAGGATCAGGGCCGGCCAGTGCCACAGATACAGCCCATAGCCCAGGTCGGCGACTCGGGCCAGCGGACGGGAGGACAGCAGCCGCAGCGGCGCAGGCTGTGCGATCGCGGAGGAGGAGCTCTGCGCCGCCGCGAGGATCAGGGCGAGCCCGAAGAGCGGCCACAGCGCCCACGGACCCGGGAACAGCGCGGCGCCGTCGAGGACGAACCCGCAGCTGACCACCAGCCCCAGTCCCGTCCAGGCGGCGGCGGAGCGGAACCGATCAGGCAGCCGGAACCGGACGGCCAGCAGTGCCATCAGCCCGCCCAAGGCCAGCTCCCAGGCACGGGTGCTGGAGGACAGATAGGCCTCAGCGGGGTCCACGTGCTGACGGTGCGCGGCCCACAGGAACGAGGCGATGAGCACACCAGCAGTGAGCACCCCCATCGTCGCGGCGGCCGAACGGCCCATACGGCGGGCGAGCAGCACCGCCGCCACGGCCACCAGCGGCCAGAGCAGATAGAACTGCCCCTGGACGGACAGGGACCAGAAGTGCTGGAACGGACTCGTCTCGGGCCCGGCCGCCTCATAGGAGAGCTGGGACCGGATGAGCTCCAGGTTCTCCAGCCACAGCAGCGAGGCGCGGGCTTCGGTGAGCAGCTGACCGTGGCGGGTGACCGGCAGGATGAGCAGTCCGGCCACCGTGGTCGTTGTGATCACGAGCGCGGCCGGGGCGAGGATGCGCCGCGCCAGGCGGCTCAGGTAGGGGCCGAGGGCGATGCGGCCCGTGCTCGCCGCCTCGCGCAGCAGCATGCCGGTGAACAGGAAGCCGGAGACGGCCAGGAAGATGTCGATGCCGCCGGAGACACGCCCGGCCCCGAACAGGTGGAAGAGCACCACGCCGAGGATGGCGAGGCCTCTGGTGCCCTCCAACGCAGGCAGCCGACGACGATCCGGAAGGCCCTGAGTCAGCGACGTCGTCGCCCCGCGGCCCGCAGCCGGGTCCTCGCAAGAGCCCGACGTGGATGGGGAGGGCGGAGATGCAGAAGGTCCCACGGGGCGCACGGGTCAGCGCCTCGCGCGCCGCATCATCTGTTCCACCACGGCGTTGGCCGGACGGCGCAGGCTCCCGTGCGAGGGATAGCGATGCAGAGAGATGTCAGCGTCGTCGGCGACGTCGACGACGACCGCGCCGTCGTCGCCGTCGAGGTCGGGGATGAGCAGGTCCACTCCGGCCGCGCGCAGCCCCGGCAGCGCCCACATCGCCTCCACGGCCAGCTCGGCATGGGCCTCGCGCAGCTCGGCCGTGATGTCCACGGTGATCCCGCCCTGCAGCGGATTCGACGTGCCGCTGACGTCACGGTGCTGCCCCCGGGGGAGCACCTCGGAGGCGCGGAGTCCGAGGTCGGCGAGGGCGTCGTCGTCGACCTCCGGCGGGTGCTTGGCCAGATGGGCGTTGCGGGCCCGGGCCGCCACGGCGTCGTCCACGAGGCGCCGCACCGTGGCGCGCCCGTCACCGACGATGAACAGCGGCAGCCGGGCGACGGCCGCCACTGTCTTCTCCCCGACCACGTAGGCGCGCACATCGATGCCGGTGGCCTGCTCCTCGACGAGCAGCGAGAGGCTCCGGTACAGCGGATTGGTCCGGGCGGCTCCGGCGTAGGCCCAGGCCGCGCGGAACTCCTCCTCGGTCCGGACTCCCCAGGAGACGCCGACGCCGGCTGACCCGGTGGCCGGTCTGATCACCACCGGCCCGTCGAGCTGCGCCCGGTGGGCCAGTGCTTCGTCCAGCTCGCGCACCCGGAATCCCCGGCCGTCCGGGGTGGGGACCTCCACGGCCTGCAGGTGCTGTTTGGCCAGCGGCCGGGAGCGGCAGGCACGCTTGGCCTGATCGCTCACCAGCGAATGCGTGCGGTGGTTGAGTCCGCCGATGACGTCTCCGTTGAGTGTGAAGGTCCGGAAGGCGTGCTGCACCTCATGCTTGGTGACCTTCTTGCGCCGAGCGGCGGCGAACATCTGCCGTGTGGCCGATGGGGCGCCCTCGAACTCGCGGGGGGCCGCCCAGTCCACGTCGGGGAGGCGCGTGATCAGGCGACGCGGCGGGGAGTCGGGGTCCCGGAAGGCCGCGGCGTGGCGTGCGCGCTGAAGTCGGCGTCCCTGGAGGGCCTCCCCGGAGAAGTCTGCTGAGCTGCTCATCGCCACCACAGTAGCGCAGGGCCGCGCCCGTCCCCGGCCCGGAGGGTCTCCGCCCGCGGGCGCGTCGCAGGGGATAGGCTGGAGTCGGCGACTCCGGCAGCGACGACGCCCACGAGCGAGCAGACGAGAATCACCATCAGAGGGGAAGCACACCGGCGATGAAGCGCATCATGCCGATCTACGGAACCCGGCCGGAGGCCATCAAGATGGCCCCGATCGTGAAGGCCCTGCAGGCCAGCGAGCACTTCGAGTGCCGGGTGACCGTCACCGGCCAGCATCGCGAGATGCTGGACCAGGTCAACGAGCTCTTCGGGATCGTCCCGGACCATGACTTGAACATCATCCAGCAGCGGCAGACCCTCAACGGGGTGCTCACCCGGACCGTCTCCGGCCTCGACGCCCTCTTCGCCGAGGACCGGCCGGACGCGGTGATCGTCCAGGGCGACACGACCACGACCACCGCCGGCGCCCTGGCGGCCTTCTATGTCGGCATCCCGGTGATCCACGCCGAGGCCGGCCTGCGGTCGTTCAACCTGTTCTCTCCGTTCCCGGAGGAGGCCAACAGGAAGATGACCTCGCAGATCACCTCGCTGCACCTGGCGCCGACCGGCCAGTCCCGCGCGAACCTGCTGCGGGAGGCCGTCGCGGAGGAGGACGTCGTGGTGACAGGAAACACGGTCATCGATGCGCTGCTGGAGGTCGCCCAGAAGCAGGTGCCGTTCTCCGACAGTCAGCTCGAGGATGCCGCCGCCTCCGGTCAGGAGGTCCTGCTGGTCACCACGCACCGGCGGGAGAACCAGGGCTCCGCCATGGAGGGTGTGGGCCGCGCGCTGGCCCGGCTCTCCGAGCGGTACCCGGAGAAGCTCATCGTGCTGCCGGCCCACCGCAACCCGGTGGTGCGTGAAGCCATCCTGCCGGCACTGGCCGGCCACGACAATGTCATCGTCACCGAGCCGCTGCCCTACGGGGAGTTCACGCGCCTGATGAGCCTGGCCACGGTGGTGCTCACCGACTCCGGCGGCGTTCAGGAGGAGGCTCCCAGCCTGGGCAAGCCGGTGCTGGTGATGCGCGAGAACACCGAGCGACCGGAAGCGGTCGACGCCGGCACGGTGCGGCTCATCGGAACAGATGAGGACCGTGTGGTGGACGAGGTGTCCACGCTCTTCGACGACGCCGCTGCCTACCGGGCGATGGCCAACGCCGTGAACCCCTACGGGGACGGCCAGGCGGCCGCCCGCACTGTCGCCGCCGTCGAGAAGCTCTTCGGACTCGGTGAGCGCATGCCGGACTTCGCCCCGCAGGGCTGAGCAGCCCGCGGCACGCGGCTGCCGAGAGCCGACTGTGTGACGGAGACGATGTGACCCAGACGATGTGACCCAGACGATGTGACGGAGGAGGACCGGGCGTGCACCTGAAGACGCTCACCATCCGGGGCTTCAAGTCCTTCGCCTCGGCCACCACCTTCGAGTTCGAACCTGGCGTGACCGCTGTGGTGGGACCCAACGGCTCCGGAAAGTCCAATGTGGTGGACGCGCTGGCCTGGGTGATGGGGGAGCAGGGGGCGAAGTCTCTGCGCGGGGGGTCCATGGAGGACGTCATCTTCGCCGGAACCGCCGAGCGGCAGCCTCTGGGACGGGCGTCGGTCAGCCTCACCATCGACAACTCCGACGGCGCGCTGCCCATCGAGTACACCGAGGTCACCATCAGCCGGACCATGTTCCGCACCGGCGGGTCCGAGTACACGATCAACGGTCAGAAGTGTCGGCTCCTGGACATCCAGGAGCTGCTCTCCGACTCGGGGCTGGGCCGCGAGATGCATGTCATCGTCGGCCAGGGCCAGCTGGACCAGATCCTCCACGCCACCCCGGAGCAGCGGCGCGGGTTCATCGAGGAGGCCGCCGGGGTGCTGAAGCACCGACGGCGTCGAGAGCGCACCGTGCGCAAGCTCGAGTCCATGCAGGGCAACCTGGACCGGCTCGAGGACCTGATCTCTGAGATCTCCCGTCAGCTCGCGCCGCTGGGCCGTCAGGCCAAGGTGGCCCGACGGGCGCAGCGCATCCAGCACGACGTGCGGGATGCTCTGTCCCGGCTCATCGCCGACGACCTCGTGCAGGCCGCCACCGCGCTCCATGAGTCCGGGCGCGGCGAGGAGGAGGACAGGGCGCTGGCGGAACGGCTCCGGGCCTCCCTGCAGGGCCAGGACGAGCAGATCACAGCATGGGACGAGCAGGCCCGTGCCCTGCGTCTGCGGGGGGAGAAGCTGCTGGCCGGACACCACCGGCTGGCCCAGGTGCAGGAGCGGCTGCGGTCGGTCGCCTCCGTCGCGGCCGAGCGGGCACGCAGTCTCTACGCCTCCGCCACGGTGGACACCTCCGGCCGCGACCCCGAGCAGCTGCGCGCCCAGGCCCAGCAGGTCACGCAGGAGGCCGAGACCGCCCAGGCCGAGGTGGACCAGGCCCGGAGCCGGCTCGAAGAGACCAGTGAGCGTCGCGCCGCGAGCGAGGACGCGCTGAAGACGGAGGAGACCCGCCTGACGGAGCAGCTGCGCGCCGTCGCCGACCGACGCGCGGGCCTGGCCACGCTGCGGGGCCGCGCAGATGCGGCCCAGGGGTGGATCGAGGCAGCAGAAGCGCGCCGCCGTCGAGCCGAGGAGCAGAGCGAGCAGGCTCGCCAGGCGCAGCAGCGTGCTCGAGCGGAGTTCTCCGACCTGGAACAGCGTGTCGCCGGCATCGAGACCGGTGAAGAGGGCCTCGACGCCGCCTATGAGACGGCTCAGAGCCGCTACGAGACCCTCCGGGCCCGTCACGACGAGCTGCAGGCCCAGCGGCGTCGTCTCGAGGCCGCCGTGAGCGAATATCGGGCCCGGCTCTCGGGACTCTCCGCGGCGCGGGCGCCGCGAGACGGTGCCGGCGCCCTGCGGCGGGAGCACGACGACGTCGAGCCGCTGGCAGACCGCCTCAGCGTCACCGGGGGCTGGGAGAAGGCGCTGGCCGCCTGCCTGGGGTCCCTGGACACGGCATTGGTGGTGGCCCACGCCGACCGGGCCGCTGAGGTCCTGGCGTGGCTGGCGGATCACGACGGCGGGCGCGCCCACCTCGTCCACCCGGTGGATCGCTCGGCGTCGCCTCCCGTTTCCGAGCCCGTGACCGCACCGCAGCTGCCTCCGGGCAGCGTGCCGGCCGCGGAGGCCATCACCGGGCCCGAGGACCTCTCCGTGCCGTTGGCGCATGCCCTCGGCGGCGTCGTGCTGTGCCCGGACCTGGAGGCGGCCCGGCAGTGCCTCGCCGTCGAAGGGGTGCACACCGCAGTGACGGCCTCCGGGGATGTGCTGCGTCTCGGAGAGCACATCGGCGGCACCGCACTGGAGAACTCCGATGTGGCCATCTCGGCTCAGATCACGGAGCTGACGCAGACCGCGGAGACCTCCGAGCGGGAGCTCGCGCAGGTGTCTGCCGAGGCGGACGCCCAGGCCTCCGAGGTCCGCGCCGCGGAGCTGGCGGTGGAGGAGAGCCTGGAGGCCCTGCACGCCAACGATGCCGAGATGACCGCCACCACGGAGCAGCTGGGACGGCTCAGCGCGGAGGTGTCTCGCGCCGAGGAGCGCATCGCCTCCGCACAGACGGAGATCCTCGAGGCCGGAGAAGCCCGGGATGAGGCCCAGGAGCAGCTCGACGAGGCGAGCGCCCGCCTGGCCGCAGCCGAGAGCGACGACATCGATGAGGACCCTTCCACCGCGGAGCGGGACCGCCTGGCGGAACTGGCGTCGACGCATCGTCGTGACGAGGTCGAGGCGCGACTGGCCCTTCGTGCCGCAGAGGAGCAGCTCAATCAGCTCCAGGAGCGTGCCGCCTCACTGCGCCGCAGCGCTCAGGCGGAGGAGTCCCGACGTGAGGAGGCTCGGCGCGTCGCGGAGGCTCGGAACCATCGGGCTCAGGAGGCCGAGGAGGTCCAGGCGGAGGCTGAAGAGGCCGTGGATCGGCTCGCCTCCGTGCTGGCGCGTGCCCAGGACGCCCACGACGAGGCTCAGCAGAGGCACCGCGAGGTCTCTACGGAGATCCAGCGCCTGCGCACCGCGCGCAGCGCCGAGGCTGAGCAGCTCGACACGGTCACTGCGCGTCTGCACCAGGCGGAGCTGACCCGTACGGAGCTGCGGCTCAGCCTGGAAGCCGCGGAGCAGCGGGGCCACGAGGAGCTCAGCCTCAGCCCCGAGTATCTGATCGAGAACTACGGCCCGGACCAGCCCGTGCCCGACCCGGAGGACGAGGAGGCGGAGCCGCGCCCCTACGACCGCGGGGAGCAGGAGGTCCGGCTGCAGCGTGCCCGCCGAGACCTGAAAGCGCTGGGCAAGGTGAACCCCCTCGCCCTGGAGGAGCACGCCGCCCTCGAGGAGCGGCACGCCTACCTGCAGGAGCAGCTTGCGGATCTGAAGGCCTCCCGGCAGGACCTGTTGGACATCATCTCAGACGTGGACCAGACCGTGGAGCAGGTGTTCACCCAAGCCTGGGGCGACACCAAGGAGCAGTTCGAGCGGGTCTTCGCTCGGTTGTTCCCCGGCGGGGAAGGGCGGCTGGAGCTGACCAACCCGGAGGACATGCTCAACACCGGCATCGAGGTCCACGCGCGTCCTCCGGGCAAGCGCATCCGTCGGCTCTCGCTGCTCTCCGGAGGGGAACGGTCCCTGACCGCAGTGGCCCTGCTGGTGGCGATCTTCAAGGCCCGCCCGAGTCCCTTCTACGTGATGGACGAGGTCGAAGCGGCGCTGGACGACACGAACCTCTCGCGTCTGCTGGTCATCTTCGAGGAGCTGCGGGAGTCGTCGCAGCTGATCGTCATCACGCACCAGAAGCGCACCATGGAGATCGCCGATGCCCTCTACGGGGTGTCCATGCGCCAGGACGGCTCCACCCGGGTGGTGTCCCAGCGGTTGGCCCGCGCCCAGGACACCGAGTCCGTGGCACTGCAGAACGCCACGTGACGGCCAGGTCAGCGGCCGGACCCGGCTAGGCTGAGACCATGGTTGTCGATCGTCATGTCCTCCCCGGTTCCTCGGATCCCACACGACGCCTGATGGTCATCCTGGACAGGCTCGTCTCGCGGTTCCCGGGCCAGGGCTGGGGCGTCAGGGAGCTGGCCGAGGAGATGGGCGCCAGCCGCACCACCGTCAACCGGGCACTTCAGGCGCTCGCCGACCTCTCCTTGGTGAGGGCCGAGGGTGGGGGGACCTACGCCGTCGGCCCTCGGCTGCGGGTGATCGCGGGCATGGCTCACCGCAGCCATGGCGTACTGCGAGAGGGCCCCGCGGTGCTGGCCGAGCTGACCCGGGACACGGGCGCGACTGCCATGGCCGTCATGCAGGGACCCCGCCCGACAGAGGCATTCGTGGCGGCCGTCCACCAGGCTCCTGGCGGGATCCAGTATCGCCTGGCTCCCGGTATGGGGCTCCCGCTTCACGCAGGGGCCGCGGGCCAGGCGATCCTCAGCGAGCTGGACCCGGCTGTGCTCGCCCAGATCGCCCCTGAACGGTTCACCGAGGCCACACACGTGGACGTCGCCGAGCTGAGGCAGATCCTGGATGAGGCCGGGGCGCGCGGGTATGTGACCAGCATCGGTCAGCACATCCCGCTGGCCGCCGGAGTGGCGGCTCCCTTCCGTACCCCGGACGGACAGATCGGGGCTGTCTCGGCCACACGTCCACGCACTGAGACCTCCACGACGGACCTCGAGGCGATCGCAGCCCAGGTGATCGCAGCCGCGCAGGCACTCGGATCCTCCGCCGTGACGACGCCGGTGGCGCCGTCCGCGGAGCCGCCGACACCGCGGGACGGCGCGTCTTCGGCGGCAGGCCGCGTGGAGCGGCTCATGACTCTCCTGGCGGCAGGCGCCCCCGGGCTGGGCTCTCCGACAGCGGCCGCCCGGTCTCTGCAGGCCCACTCCGCGACGGCCAAGAAGCTGCTCGCTTCAGCCGCAGACTATGGGCTCCTCCGGTACGCGGAGCCGTCGAACACTGCCGCGTGCGGATCCCTGCTGCTCCGGTGGGCCGCACAGCTGGGACCCCGACCCGGGCTCGGAGACCTGCTCCGCCCCCGTCTCCGCGAGTTGTCCCAGGCCACCGGCGAGACCACGGCGCTGGTGGTCCTCGCCCCGGAGGAGCGGACCGCCACCATCGCTGAGGTCGTGGACGGTCCGAATCCCGTCCGTTACGGGGTCGTCACGGGTGCTGAGGTCCCGCTGCACGCCGGAGCCTCGGGCAAGGCGCTGCTGGCCCACCTGCCGACGAGTACGGCGGAACAGCTGGATCTGCCGCGCCTGGCACCTGGCACATTGGTCACGCGCGATGCCCTCAGAGAGGATCTGGCCGCGATCCGCGAGCGGGGATGGGCCGTGGGGGAGGGCGAGCGCTTCTCCGACGCCTTCGGCTTGGCCGCCCCCGTGTTCGAGGGGGGCTCCGTGGTGGCGTCGATCGCGATCACGATCCCGCGGTTCCGGAAGGACCAGGTCGACGTCGACACGTTGGTCTCAACGCTGCGTCGCACCGCCACGGAGGCCTCCGTCCTGATCAGCGTCGGGTGACGCCGTCAGCCTCAGAGGAGGGACCCGGCGAACAGAGACGCCGTGATCAGGACGATGGTCCCGCCGACGCGTGAGGCGATGGCGGCATAGGGCATCAGATGCAGTCGGCCAGCTGTGCTCAGGGTGATCACGTCGCCGCCGGCTCCCATGTTGGCGGTGCACAGACCGGCCGTCAGGGACGCCTCGAGGAAGTGCATCTTCATCAGGTATCCCACGCCTCCGGCCACCACGGCGATCACGACCACGGTCCCGGTGATGACGACGAGGTACGCGGGCTCCTTCACGACCTCGATGACCTGGGCGAAGTCGACCACGGCGACGCTGACGGCCACCAGGACGGCCGGGGTGACGTACTTCAGGGTGATGTCGAACCACTCCACGGCGCCGTGCTGCACGTAGTCCGGGCAACGCCCGCTGAGCTTGAAGACGACCGCCAGGATGCAGATCCAGGCGAAGTAGTGCAGTCCCGGGGTGAGCGTGGAGTGGATGACCACGCTGACGATGTAGATCGTTCCGGTGATCATCAGACGTGTCAGGACGGATCCCGCACTCGTGGCGGGGCGAGAGTCCTCCTGCTCGAGGGCGCCGTCCCCACCGCGCATGATCGTGCCCTGGCCGTTGAAGCCTCGGAAGGGACGGTCGGGCTTCTTGGCCAGCCAGTTGTAGAGGACAGCGATCATCACGGCGACGAAGTTCGCAAAGATCACGGCGGGGATCATCACGGCGAGGAAGTCGCCCGCCGGCGACCCCGTGGCGTCGCTGTAGATCTCCGCCATCGGGATCGCGCTGGATCCGGTCCCGGCGCCGGCGATGGCGAGACCGACGTTCAGGATCCCGGTCATGAGGCCGAGCCCGAGCACCCAGGCCAGGAAGCCGGCCGTGGCGATGCCGGCAGCGATCGCCGAGAGCAGGGGCACGAGGAACCTGAGGATGGACTTCTTCAGCACGTCGGCGCTGAGCCCCAGGATGCTGCCGACCATGAGGGTGGCGATGAAGAGGTCGAGCACCTGGTAGCCGGAGAGGAAATTCCCGAGCATCGTCCCCAGGGTCTCCGGGATGAGCCCGAAGTGGTTGAGGATCGAGGGGACCAGGATGGTGAACAGGGTCGGGGCGCCGAGGGTGCGCAGCACCCGGGATTGGCGGCCGAGCCACATCAGGACCATGCCGACCAGGGTCGCGAAGACTGCCCCCGGCAGGATGCCGTCCTCGGGGAGGACCCCGGTGAGGGCGGCCAGGACGAACGCTGCGGCACTGATCAGGAAGAGCGGCCAGGACAGGCCGGCCACCTTCGGTGCGGCGGTGGTCTGGGTCTCGGTGGTCATGGTGGGCACCTACTGTCGGTCGAGGGGTGTGGGGCCGGCCGTCGAGGCGAGCGTGGCCGTGGCATCGAGCCGGACGGCCTCCCGGATCCGCTCCTCGGCGGCGTGGATCTGGGGGAGTCGCTCCAGGGCGTGGTCCACCTGGTCCGCGGGGATGACGGCGACGCCGTCGGCGTCGGCGACGATGATGTCCCCCGTGGCGATGGACACGCCCCCGACGGCGACCGGTCGACCCACGGCGCCGGGACCATGTTTGAAGGGTCCAGCCGGTGTGGTGGCGCGGGCGTAGATGTGCAGGCCCTGCTCGCCGAGGGCCGCGGCGTCGCGCACAGCACCGTCGACGACAGCACCGATGACGCCGGTGGCCAGCATGATCTCCCCGATGAGATCGCCGATCACGGCTCGACTGATGTCGCCCTGACCATTGATGACGAGGATGTCCCCGGGGCGGGCGACGTCCAGGGCCATGTGGATCGCCAGATTGTCTCCGGCGCGGGTATGGACGGTGAGGGCTCGTCCGACGACGGTGTCGGTGGACGAGGTCAGGCTCCGGATCTCCCCGTCGAGGACCAGCATGCGCTGGAAGACGTCGCCCACATGGGCCGCGGGGACGCCACGGAGCCTGTCCGCGGGTGCTGGGGAGGCTGCGTGCTCCGGGAGGTCCACCGTGACGGAGGACGTGTCAGGGACTGAGATGTACATGGTCGGTGACTCCTGGGTCGTGGGGATGCGGTATCAGGATGAGGTCTGCAGCGCGGGACCGACGATGACATGGTCGGGGGTCTCCCCGGCCAGCGCCTGGTTGATGCAGGTGATCGCGATCTCGGCGACCGCGTCGAGGGACTCGAGCGTCTGTCCACCGATGTGCGGGGTCAGGATCAGGTTCTCCGTCGCGGCGACGTCGAGCCGAGTGTGGGAGAGCGGATCCGTCGCGTCGACGGCCTCGTGGTGGATCACGTCGAGCGCCGCTCCGCGGAGGCGCTTCTCCTGGAGGGCGCTCTGCAGGGCGTCCTCATCGATGAGGCCGCCCCTCGAGGTGTTGACGACCAGAGCGCTGGGCTTCAGTCGTGCCAGCTCGTCGGCCCCCAGGATCCCGGCGGTGCCGGAGGTCAGGGGGAGATGCAGGGAGAGCAGGTCGGCCTGCTCCAGCAGCTCGGGAAGCTCCACTCGGCGAACCTGCAGCTCCGCGGCGGTGTCCTCGTCCAAGGCGGGGTCGGCGGCGATGACGTGCATGCCGAATCCTCTGCCGATCTGGGCCACCATCCTGCCGATGTGCCCGAATCCGAGCAGACCGAGGACCTTGCTGTGGAGTTCGAGTCCCGTCAGCGTCTGCTTGCCGGCGCCCCAGCGCCCGTGCCGGATGCGTCGGTCAGCCTCCGGCACATGCCGTGCCAGCGCGAGGGCGAGCGCGAAGACATGCTCGGCCACCGCGCGACTGTTGCCGCCGGGGGTGACGGTGATCCAGATGCCCTGCTCCTGCGCCGCCTCGAGGTCGACGTTGTTGGTGCCGACGCCGTGGCGGGCGATGATCGTCAGCCGGGGAGACGCCTCGATCATCCCTCGGTCGAACTGTTCGCCCCGCAGCAGGACGGCCTCGACTGAATCGGCGACGTCGAGGTAGTCGCACCGGTCCGGGCCGAAGCCGACATGGACGGTGTGGCTGCGGTGGAGACGTTCCAGATGGGCGGGGTCGATGGGATCCGACACGTAGATGACAGCCACGGGCCGCTCCTTTCGTCGAGGGTGGGAAAAACGACCGGGAACTCAAAAAATGGGACAGTGTCCTACTTTGTGTCGACATCGTAGCACGAGACGTGGTGGAGGTCACAGGGCTCGAAGCAGGGTGCGGCGCGCCGAGGAACAAGCGGAGCCCGGCGGGCGTTGACGACGAGATGTGAGCGACATGCCTGAGAAGCCTGCTGTCCAGAGTCCACCGATCCCCAACGAACTGCGCGTGCTGATCGTCGCGGCCTTCGTGGTGGCGATCGGATTCGGCATCGTGGCGCCGATCCTGCCGCAGTATGCCGCCGACTTCGGCGTGTCCGCGTTCGCCGTCTCCGCAGTGGTCTCGGCCTTCGGGCTCTTCCGTCTGGTCTTCGCTCCGGCCTCCGGCAGGCTCACGCAGGCGTTGGGGGAGACCCCGGTCTATGTGGTGGGCCTGCTGATCGTGGCGGCCTCGATGATCGCCACGGCCTTCGCCCCCACCTATGAGCTGCTGTTGGCGTTCCGCGCCGTCGGAGGAATCGGTTCCACGTTCTTCACGGTCTCGGCGATGACCTTCCTGGCCAGGAAGTCACCGCCGAGCGTCCGCGGCAAGATCTCCGGCGCCTACGCCTCGGCCTTCCTCATCGGCAATGTGGCGGGGCCCCTGGTGGGCTCTGGGCTGCTCGTCTTCGGGCCGCATGTCCCGTTCCTGGTCTACGGGGGCGCACTGGTGATCGCAGCGCTGATCGTGTTCGTGATGCTGCGGGGCTCGCGTCTGGAGGATCGCGGCCGCCGGGACGCGCGCGAACGGGCGACTCTGAAGGAGGCGTGGTCCGTGCCGGGGTATCGGGCGGCGCTCACGGCAGGGTTCGCCAACGGGTGGGCCACCTTCGGTCTGCGCAACTCCCTGGTTCCGCTCTTCGCCGCCACGGCGTTCGCCGGGTCCGGGTTCGTCATCGACTCCTCCCAGCTCGCCGGTGTGGCGCTGGCGACCTTCGCCGCCGGCAATGTGGCCGCCGTGCTGCTGTTCTCCCGCCGCACCGACCGCTTCGGGCGCAGGCCTCCCATCATCCTGGGGCTGGTCATCACCGCCTGCGCCACCGGCGTGCTGGGGCTGGCGCCGGAGCCCTGGGTGCTGCTCGCCCTCAGTCTCGTGGCCGGCGTCGGCACGGGGCTGGTCAATCCGGCCCAGCAGGCGGCCATCGCCGACGTCGTGGGCGAGGGGCGCAACGGTGGGCCTGTGGTCTCGACCTTCCAGATGACGCAGGACTTCGGCGCCATCATCGGCCCGCTGCTCGCCGGGCTGATCGTGGACCACTTCGGCTATGCGTGGGCCTTCGGGCTCACCGGGGTGATCCTCATGGTCGGGGCGCTGGCCTGGACACGCGCACCGGAGACCCTCGACCACAGCGGTCGACCTGCCGCCGCCCGCACCTGAGACCAGACCACACTGGACACACGAGGACGGGCCGGGCGGAGCGCGATGCGCATCCACCCGGCCCGTCCTGATCTGGGCGAGTGATCGGTCAGATCAGGCTGTCACTCCCGGGCACCGGCCCCGGCAGGGACGGCGTCGTGGGAGTACGCCTCGGTGTGGTGGGCGACGGCGTCGATGCCGCCCTGCTCGACCTCGGCCTCCACCCGGAAGCCCATGGTCTTGTGGATCAGCGTGGCGATGATGTAAGTGGCCACGAAGGTGAACACCAGGGTCACCAGGCAGGCGACGATCTGGGCCCACAGCAGGGAGAAGTCGCCGTTGAGGAAGAGGCTGCCGCGGCCGTCGGCGATGAGCTCCTCGCGGCCGAACAGTCCGATGGCCAGCGTGCCCCAGAGGCCGGCGACCAGGTGCAGGCCGACGACGTCGAGCGTGTCGTCGAACTTGCCGTACTTGAACTCCACGGCGAAGCAGCAGACCGCACCAGCGACCAGGCCGATGACGATGGCGCCCAGCGGCGAGACGAAGGCCACCGCGGGAGTGATGGCGACCAGTCCGGCCACGATGCCCGAGGCGGCGCCGACCGGAGTCGGCTTCTTGCCGCGGGCCCACTCGGTGAGCAGCCAGGCCACCAGGGCGGCGGCCGGAGCGAGCAGCGTGTTGATCCAGTTCAGCGATGCCTCTTCGACGCTGCCGGCCTCACCGATGTTGAAGCCGAACCAGCCGAACCACAAGATCGAGGCACCCAGCAGGACGAAGGGGACGTTGTGCGGCTTGTTCGGGGCGAAGTTGCGGCGCGGGCCGATGACCAGCACCAGAGCCAGGGCGGCGACGCCGGCACACATGTGCACCACGAGCCCGCCGGCGAAGTCCACGGCCTCACCGACGGTGTCACCGATGAATCCGCCCTCGACGAGCAGGCCGCCGTCGCCCCAGACCCAGAAGGCCAGCGGAGCGTAGACCAGCGTGATCCAGATGGGCACGAACACCATCCAGCCGGCGAACTTGGCACGGTCGGCGACCGCACCGGAGATCAGCGCGCAGGTGATGATGGCGAAGGTGGCGCCGAAGCCGACCCACACCAGAGAGTCTCCGCCTTCAGCCAGGGACTCGTAGAGCACGAAGTCAGAGGTGGGGTTGCCGAACAGGCCGCCCGCCACCGGGTCAGCCCCGGCGATGGCGTTGCCCCACAGCGCCCAGGTCAGGGCGACGAGGCCCATCGCGGCGAAGCTCATCATCATCATGTTGACTGCCGAGCGGGTCTGTGACAGCCCGCCGTAGAAGAGCGCGAGGCCCGGCGTCATGAACAGCACGAGCGCACCGGCGACGACCACCCAGATCGCTCCCACGTCTTCGATCACGATTTCCATGTGTCCCTCCAGGAAACAAGTACTCACCGATGTCTTTCACCGATGCGAGCTGATCTCCATGGTTCTCGGTCCGTGTTTCACCGACCGCGCCCTGATGTTTCGGTGACGTAAAAACTCCCGCTCCTGCCCCGGAATCTCAGGGATTCCGGGGCAGGAACGGGAGCTGACGCGCGGCAGCGGGCCGGATCGGAGGGACCGCTCGCACGCGGATCGAGGCAGGGAGGGAGGCTGCTCAGCGCTCCTCGAGCAGGGCGTCGACGAAGGTCTCCGCATCGAAGGGCGCCAGGTCGTCCGGCCCCTCGCCGAGGCCCACCAGCTTCACCGGCACGCCGAGCTGCCGCTGGATGGCCACGACGATGCCGCCGCGTGCGGTGCCGTCGAGCTTGGTGAGCACGATTCCGGAGACGTCGACGACCTCGGAGAAGACCTTGGCCTGGTTCAGCCCGTTCTGTCCGGTGGTCGCGTCCAGGACCAGCAGGACCTCGTCGACCTCGGACTGCTTCTCGATGACTCGCTTGACCTTGCCGAGCTCGTCCATGAGGTTCGCCTTGTTCTGGAGCCGGCCGGCGGTGTCGACCATGACGACGTCGACTTCGCCCTCGATGCCGGCTGCGACGGCGTCATAGGCCACTGAGGCGGGGTCGGTGCCCTCGTCGCGGGAGACTGTGGGCACGCCCACCCGGGAGCCCCAGGTGGTGAGCTGTTCGGCGGCGGCCGCCCGGAACGTGTCGGCCGCACCCAACAGGACGTCCTTGTCCTCCGCCACCAGGACGCGGGCCAGCTTGCCCACGGTGGTGGTCTTGCCGACGCCGTTGACGCCGACGACGAGCACCACCGCCGGGCGGCCGGCTGCGCGGACGTTCAGGCTGCGGTCCAGGGAAGGGTCAACCAGCGTGGTGAGCTCTTCACGCAGCAGCGCACGCACCCGGTCCGGGTCCCGCGATCCCTCGACCTTCACCCGCTCACGCAGACGATCCACCAGTTCCATGGTCGGCTCGGTGCCGAGGTCCGCCATCAGCAGCGTCTCCTCGATCTCGTCCCAGACGTCCTCGTCGATCTGGTCCGAGGAGAGCAGTGCCAGCAGCGACCGGCCGAAGACGTTGTTGGACTTCACCAGCCGGGCACGAAGACGGGCGAGCCGTCCGGCCACAGGCTCCGGCGTCTCGATCGTCGGGGCCGCCTCCTCGGCGACCTCCTCGGAGAGCTCGGGCTCGGCGACCGTCTCGGCCGTCGCCTCCGCGGTGGTCAGCGGGGCGGCGTCGGTGTCTTCGGCAACGGCGGTGCCGGCAGGGGCGTCAGGGCCGTCAGGCTCCGGGAGGTCGTCGGCGTCGCGGGTCTCGGGGAAGGTCCCCTCGGGCAGCCTGCGGCCGCCGGTGAGGAGGAACAGGCCGATGGTGCCGGCGAGGACCACTGCCAGAACGATGAAAAGGGTCAGAACGTCAAAATCCACCCGACCAGTGTGTCACAGTCCGTGACCCTGATCGGGTGGATTTCGCACGTGCCGCGGGCGCCTCGCGGGGGAGCCGGGGCGTCAGCGCCAGATGCCGCGGGAGTCGATCACCGTGTGCCCGGCCAGCCGGGCGGTGTCGATGGCCTTGAACTGGTCGTGATCGACCAGCAGCACGAGGATCTGTGCCGTCTGCAGGGCCTCGTCGATCCCGGCCAGCGTGACGTTTCCGGAACTGGCGAGCTGCGCGGGGAGCTGGTCGATGTGCGGCTCCACGGCCAGGATGCGGGCCTCCGGCGCCCGCTCGGCCAGCCGCTGGGCGATCGACAGCGACGGTGACTCCCGCAGGTCGTCGATGTTGGCCTTGAACGCCAGCCCCATCAGCGCCACCGTGGCCTCCCGCCCGTGGTGCTCCAGTGCCTGCTCGATGCGGCCGAGCACCCACTCAGGCTTGGCATCGTTGGTCTCCCGCGCGGTGCGGATCAGCCGTGAAGCGTCTGGGGCCGCGTCCACGATGAACCAGGGGTCCACCGCGATGCAGTGCCCCCCGACCCCCGGCCCCGGCTGCAGGATGTTGACACGCGGGTGGTGGTTGGCCAGGTCGATGAGCTCCCACACGTCGACGCCCAGCTGGTCGCAGATCACAGAGAGCTCGTTGGCGAAGGCGATGTTGACGTCGCGGAAGCTGTTCTCGGTCAGCTTGGCCATCTCCGCGGTCTTCGCGTCGGTGAGCAGGACCTCACCGGTGCAGAAGTTCTGGTACAGGATCTTCGCCGCCTCGGCAGCCGCCTGGGTCAGGCCGCCCACGATCCGATCGTTGGTGGCCATCTCCACCATGATCCGCCCAGGCAGCACCCGCTCCGGGCAGTGGGCCACGAGCAGGTCACCCGCTGCGAGGTCTGGGCGGGACTTCAGGATCCGCTCGGCCATGTGCTCGGTCGCCCCGGGGGGAGAGGTGGACTCCAGGATCACCAGCTCACCGCCGGTCAGCTTCGGCGCGATGCCGTCGGCGGCGGCCTCGATGTACGACAGGTCCGCCGAGTGGGAGTCGGTGAAGGGGGTGGGCACCGCCACGATGTAGGCGTCCGCCACCGGGGTCTCGGTGGAGGCTGAGAGCTTCCCGGCGGCCACCGCGCGCTCCACGACCTCCCTCAGGCCCGGCTCCACGAACGGCACTTCCCCGTTGTTGACCGCGTCGACATTGATCGGCGAGACATCCATCCCCACGACTCGCACCCCGCTGTCGGCCAGGATGGCCGCGGTGGGCAGACCGATGTAGCCCAGGCCGATCACACCGACGGTCGAGAACTCCCTCGAAACCACAAGAACTCTTTTCCTCGAAGAACAAAAAGTACGCACGCCGGCCCCGCACAGGAGCGAGGCCGTCCGGACAGGGGACCCGCCGACACTGACGCGCAGAGCACAGCAACGCCCGCAAGCTTATATCACGGCTCGGTCACGAGAGGCCCTGCGGCCTCCGGGCTTCAGCGAGCCGCCCGGAGTTGCAGGTCAGCAGTGACTCTGGGGTGCGTCATCTCCGTGCGCATCGGGCGTCCGGAGCGCTCTACGGCGCTGGAAGCAGGCACTGGAAGGAGGCACAGGAACGAGCCACCGGAACGAGTCACCGGAACAGGTCACCGGAAAAGGTCAGGGACGTTGGCCTGCAGCTCGGCGTCCAGCAGGGGGGCGAGGGTCTCGACATAGGAGGTGCTCAGATGGGAGTCGTCATACCAGACCACGACGTTGCCGACGACGGCGTCGCAGGTTCCGTCGGGGCAGATGTGGTCCGTCAGGTCCACGGTGTGCACTCCGTCGGGGAGGTCGAGGTCATCGAGCGGGTCGGCGGCGGCGATCTGCGTGGGGTCGGCACCGCACTCGCCTGATTCCCGACCCTGGGCCAGGCAGTCGGCCACTGAGGCATCCGGGCGGGGCGTCCCACGCATCAGCAGAACCTCCGCACCGGTGCTGCGCAGCTCCCGCCAGCGCTGCGGGGCCCCGTCCTCGATCGACTCCGTGCTCCGGTTCATCACGGTGCCCGGGGTGACCACCAGGTCCGGGGCCCGCTCGGCGACCGCGTCGATCAGGTTCGCGTTCCACGCGGCGCAGGAGGAGGAGCCGGCGTTCTCCGTGGACTGCAGGCGGCACCCGGACTTGTCGGCGATGATCAGCTCCCAGTCGTAGGTGTCCGCCAGCATCATCCAGGCGTGCTGCCACTGGCCGGCGTGGGAGCCCCCGGTGAGCACGACGGTCGCAGTCGGCGACGCCGGCGGGTCGGGGTCCTCACAGATGAGCACCTCGGAGGCTTCCAGCCCCCCGCCCTGCGACTGGCGGCAGTCCCAGTCGTAGTACTGCGGGCGGTCCGCGGCGAGCACCTCGGCGGCGGGCACCGGGGCGACGTCGGGAGGGGCGGGGTCCGCACCCGGCGCCGTCGCCGCCGCTCCGGGATGCAGCGCACGGTCCACCCCGGCCATCGAGTACCCCTCCGGCAGGGTCACCGTGGTGCCGATCACTCCGATGGTGGTCGCCACCGCACCGATGGCCAGCGTGCCTGCGGCCGCCGTCAGCGGCACGCGGGGCGCCAGGGATGCGCGGGCGGCCGTCGGGCGTTCGATCCACCGGTGGGTGGCCCATCCGGCCAGGATGGAGACCACCAGGAGGCCGGCCCCGTCGAGGACGCCCAGTCCGTCCTGGTCGGTGAGCTCCAGATGGAAGATCAGCAGTGGCCAGTGCCACAGGTAGAGGCCGTAGGCGATGCTGCCCACCCAGGCCAGGGGTCGCGTGGAGAGGAGACGGGCCGCTGTTCCGGGAGGATCCTGAAGCCCTCCCTGCGGGCCGGCGGAGGCCAGCACCAGGGCCAGTCCCAGCAGGGGCCACAGCGCCCATGCTCCCGGGAACAGGGAAGCGCCGTCCAGGACGAAGCCGCAGGAGATGATGAGAGCCAGCCCGAGCCATCCCGCGACCCCGCGCACCGGACGGGGGAGGGTCAGACGGGCGCCGAGCAGCGCGAGGACACCCCCGAAGGCCAGCTCCCAGAGTCGTGTGCTGGTCATCAGGTACGCCGCCTCAGGGGCCTGCTGGCGCATCCACAGCGCCCAGGCGAAGGACGCACCCAGCACCAGCACCACGAACACCGCCATCACGTGCACCGCAGGTCGGCGCAGCGCCCGCGCCAGCAGCACGGCCAGCACCGCGAGCACCGGCCAGAGGAGGTAGAACTGCCCCTGGACCGACAACGACCAGAAATGCTGGAACGGACTGCTGGCGGGCCCGGCCGCCTCATAGGCCAGCTGAGAGGACACCAGCTCGATGTTCTCCCAGTACAGCAGTGAGGCCCGGGCCTCCGTGAGCAGCTGGTGGTGGCGGGTGGAGGGCAGGATCAGCAGGCCGGCCATCGTGGTGACCGCGATCGCGACGACGGCCGGGGGCAGGATGCGGCGGGCCAGACGCGCCAGATAGCGGCCCACATCGAGCACCCCGCCGCGGGATGCGGCCTCGCGGAGCAGCATCGCCGTGAAGAGGAACCCGGAGACGGCCAGGAAGATGTCGATGCCTCCGGAGACCCGCCCTGCTCCGAAGAGATGGAAGAGCACCACGCCGAGGATCGCCAGGCCCCGCACGCCGTGCAGCTCCGGGCGGAACCGGCTCGCCGGGACGCCGCGCGACAGCCGCTCCTGCGACGCTGACGACGACGACGGCGGGTCGGTCGGACGGGCTGAGGACTGCGGGGCAGACACAGGGGCGCTCCTGGAAGGGTCGGCGACGCACCACTCTAGTGCCCCGGCCCGGACACGGCGCCCAGCCCGCGGCGAGACGTGGATCACGGCCCGGACGCAGGGCTGGCGTAGAGGTTCGACGAGCACCCTGGGAGGTGGCCGGGAACTTGCTGGGAGTGTGGCCTGCCAGCGGGTCCGCGGGGCGGCTCATCGGTTACTGTTCACCAGGACGCAGCGCCGGTGGGTCCGTCGCCGCTGTCGCGTCCGCGCCGATCCGACCCCGAGACAGGACTGTAGAGCAGATGACCGTACCCTCCACGACGCGCCGTTCATCGGCCGACGCCGCAGGCTCGGCGCCGGAGCGCGCCGAGGACCAGCGTCGGCGCAGGGGGAGCCGCTTCCAGCCGGAGATCCAGGGGCTCCGGGCCCTGGCCGTGCTGCTCGTCGTGCTCTACCACTTCTGGCCCGAGCATCTGCCGGGCGGCTACGTGGGCGTGGACGTGTTCTTCGTGATCTCGGGCTATCTGATCACGGCACACCTCTTTAAGGAGGCGGCCCAGACCGGCACGGTGCGGCTGGGGAGGTTCTGGGCTCGCCGGATCCGTCGTTTGCTGCCCCTGAGCCTGCTGGTCCTGCTCGTCACCGCGGTCTCGGCGGTGCTGGTGCTGCCGTCGACGGCCTGGCAGTCCACGCTGCGGCAGATCGTCGCCTCGACCCTCTATGTGCAGAACTGGATCCTCGCCGCCGATTCGGTGGACTATTCCAAGCTCGACGAGCAGGCCACCGCTGTGCAGCATTTCTGGTCCCTTTCGGTGGAGGAGCAGTTCTACATCCTGTGGCCGCTGCTGCTGGTGCTGGCACTGCTGGTCACCGGCGCCCGGGCGGCCCGGACGGCGCAGGCGGTGCGCACCACGTTCATCGTGGTGCTCGTGGCACTCGGGGCCGCGTCCTTCGGGTTCTCGGTCTGGTACACCGCCCATGAGCCGGCCCAGGCATACTTCGTGACCCCCACCCGCATCTGGGAGTTCACCCTCGGTGCGCTGCTGGCGCTGTGGATGGGCTCCAGCCAATTCACCGGACGAGCGGCCAATCTGGTCGGATGGGCCGGCCTGGGGATGATCCTGGCGTCGGCATGGCTCTACTCCGACGCCACCGCCTTCCCCGGTGGGGCGGCGCTGATGCCCACTCTGGGGGCCGTGCTGCTGATGATGTGCGGCGGGCGCGAAGCCGGCACGGGCGTGCATTGGTGGTTCTCCCTGCGCCCCGCTACGGCGATCGGCGACTGGTCCTACGCGATCTACCTGTGGCACTGGCCGATCGTGGTCTTCTCACCGTATCTGAGCGAGGAGGCGAAGCACTGGTACATCAAAGTGATGCTGATCCTCGGCGTCGTCGGCCTCTCCGCGGTGACCACGCGGTACGTGGAGGCGCCGCTGCGCCGTGCGCGGTTCCTGCTGCCGACCTGGCGCGCCGTGGTGGCGGCGGCGGCCGGGATGGTCCTGGTGATCTCCACCGCCCATGCGGCCGTGGCCGCCGTCGAGCGGGGCTTCGCCGACACAGAGCTCTCGGAGGACCACCCCTGTTACGGGTATCGGGCGCTGGCCAACCCCGACCAGTGCGGTGACCCGCTGGAAGGTGACCTGGGCCTTGCTCCCCATCCGGCCGAGGTCACGGCGCAGAACAACGAACCGATCTACCCGGACTGTCAGGCTGACACCGAGGAGGAGGGCGTCAAGGAGTGCTGGCTGGGCGCGGAGGAGACCGATGCCGACGGGACCGTCGCCGTGTTCGGTGACTCGCATGCCACCATGTGGCTGCCGGCGCTCGACGAGATCGCCCAGGAGCATGACAAACGTCTGCTGGTGCTCACCCGCTCCGCCTGCTCGCCGCGGGTCAGTGCGCTTGACGACGACTCCAACGCCTGCGTGAGGGCCAATGCCGAGATCATGGACCGGCTGGCCGAAGATGACGACGTCGAGACGGTGGTCGTCGCCGGCAGCCAGATCCACAGCAGCTTCTCCGGGCCCGATGACGACCTCGAGCTGCCCGAGACGGATCTGGAGCTCACCGACACGGCGCGAGCCATGTACGCGCCGATCGACGCCTGGCTCGAGGCCGGCAAGGAGGTGGCCGTCTTCGGCGAGGTGCCGCGGATGAACAAGGAGACCGAGGACGAGCAGACGCTGCCCGAATGCGTCGCGCTCCACGAGGAGGATCCGGCGGCGTGCCGGGACGAGGTCGACGACACGCACGTGGGCGACCGCTGGCTGACCCGGTCGGTCGAGGTGTTCGGCGACGAGGACAACTTCCACTTCATCCCCACCGAGGACATGCTCTGCGACGACGAGTTCTGCTACGCGGTGCTGGGCGGCGCCATCACCTTCCGCGACAACAGCCATGTCTCCGAGAACTTCGTGCGGTCAGCGACTGGCGAGATCGGTCAGCGGCTCGAGTCGGCGATCCTCAGCTCCACCTGATCCTCATCCGGGCCGCGGTCGTCCGGACGGGACTCTTCAGGGATCGACACCTCGGCAGTTGCACCCTCGGCGCCTGTCTGGTCGGCGCCTGTCTGGTCGGCGCCTGTCTGGTCGGCGCCTGTCTGGTCGGCGCCTGTCTGGTCGGCGCCATTCCCGTCCGTCCCCAGTCGGACCACGTCCTCCGGCGGGGTGTACCACTGCAACGGGTCCGCCTGGAGCCGCGGCCACCGGGAAGGACCTCCCTCCGTGCCTGCCGGCTCTCCGCCCCTCGGCTCCGGATACCACCACTGGTAGGGCTCAGAGCCGAACAGCGTCCCGCTGGGCCGCCCCCGCGCCAGGTCTCGGGCCAGCCTCAGGTCGGCGCGCATCCACGCGGCGCCCAATCGCAGGTCGTGGTTCAGCCGGTACTCCTGGACGCCTCCGGGCATCGGCGTGAGCTCCCCGAGCACCGGGCCGTCAGGGGTCGAGTAGAGGTCGACACGGACGAAAGGGAGCCCCACGGCGATGGAGAGGCGGCGAGCGGCCTCCATGAGATCCTCCCACCCCTCCGGCGCGGTGATCTCCGGGTCCTCCGGCCTGCCGGGCAGCACCTCGCCCAGCGGGCGCGCCTCGGCGTCGAAGTAGCGCCGGGTGAAGCGGCTCCGGTTCATGACCTTCACCCCGTGGGTGCGCATCACCAGCACCTGCATGATCTCGCCATAGGCGGTGTAGACCTTGATGTCCTCCGGGAGGCGGACCTCGGCTCCCTGGGGCGGGCCGACCAGCGCCAGATCGGCGGATCCCTGACCGGCGGCCCCGTGATCCGCGCCCGCCCGGGAGTCCGTCGTCGCGAAGGGCTGCGCGAAGGGCTCCGCGAAGGGCTCCAGGAAGGACTCCAGGAAGAACGGCCCTCGAGCTCGCTCGAGCCGGCTCAGCAGTCGATCGCCGGGTCGCCCGTCGACGAGCGTGTCGCGTCCGGTGAGCGTCTGCCAGCCTTCGGCGGTGCGACGCAGCGGCACGACTCCGAGACCGCTGTGGCCGCCGTCGGCCTTGAGCACCACCCGGTCTGCGGGCAGGTCGTCGGGGATCCGGATGTCCTCGGTGCGTGACCACACCTGGTGGATCCTCGGCACGGCGATTCCGTGGCTCTGTGCCAGAGCGTAGCTGCGGAGCTTGTAGGGCAGCTGCAGCGCCGGAGTGGTCGCCTGCCAGCCGCTGAGCTTCGCCGCGTTGACCGCCGCCATGTGGGAGGACAGCTTCCCCTTGAAGGAGGAGCGGCGGAATCGGGCATGCTCCGCCTCAGCGGCCTCCGCGCGGAGGATGGCCTCCTGAAGATCATCGGAGAGCCTCGTGATCTCCTCCTCGCGACGACGGAGCTCATCGCGGCCGGAGCTGCGCGCCTCCCGCAGCAGACGCCGCACCCTCTCGCGGGAGGCCTCGAGGTGAGCCACCCTGGTCTCCAATTGGAGAATCTTCCTGTCCCGCCAGGCGATGCCCGGCAGGCGGCGACGCACTGCGGCCGGGATGCGGACCATGCGGCTCCCTTCTGCGGCTGATCAGGGGCGACGAGCGTGTCCCAGGGTCTGGCTCATCGCCTCCAACCTACTGCTCCGAGCCTGATCGGGGAAGGTCCCGGCCGGGTGCAGGTGGCGTGCTCAGCCTGCCCCGGTCCTCTCGCCGGCACGACGACGGCGCGACGATTCGCGCCGTCGCGCCAGGTCCAGGTCGTCCCAGAACTCCAGCGCCGCCGGGTCCGTCCACTCATGATCCCCGTAGCAGGCCAGCAACTCCGCGAGGTTCTCAGCGGCGTCGAACCACTCCTCGGGCCGGACCCTCTTCAGCTTCGGCAGGTGCCAGGAGACGAGGAACCTCTCGAGCCGGTCGCGCCGGTAGGCCTCCAGGAGCCCCACTTCCTGAAGCCATCGGGCGCGGGAGGAGTCCAGCGGGAGGTACTTCTTGAAGTACCCCGGATTGAGCGTGTTGATGGTGGAGCTGCTCACTGCCATGTAGTACGTGTGCACTCCGACGTCGAGGGTCCGGATCCGTCGGGCATAGTGGAGCATCTGCTGGAAGAAGTAGGAGTCCTGTCCCACCGCGCCCAACGGCTGGCTGATGCCCAGAGACTTCAGCCACCCCGTGCGGGCCACGACCGTCTGGATGCCCAACGGCCGGAACCGCAGCGCCTCCAGGGCACGGTCCGGGACCACGAGGGTGCCGTCCGGCTCAGCATGGTCGGCGAAGGTCTCCTCAAGGATGCCGGCGTAGGGCAGACGGGTGTGGTGCCGGGCCCACTGCGACATGTTGCCCAGCACGAAGTCGACGTCCTCGTGGGCGCGGAGATCCTCCAGCAGCTGCGCGTAGCCGTCCTCGATCGCCTCGTTGTCCGGGTCCAGGTAGGTCACGAACGGGGTCTGGGCCAGGTCCAGTCCGGTGTTGCGCGGCCGGGAGGCCGAGCCGGAGCCTCCCCCGCCGTGGTGGAAGGACGTCACATTGGGGTGCTCCGCGGCCAGCTCCTCGACCGTGTCCACCGTCGAGGGGTCGGTGGAACCGTCGCTGATGAGCAGGACGTGCATCGTCTCGAAGATCGACGAGCGCCGCAGCGAGGCGAAGGCCTTGTGCCGCAGATGGTCGCCGTTGTCGTAGACGGGCACGATGACGGAGAGCTGCAGCCCCTCCCTCTCTGCGGTGGCGGCGACCTCGCGCCGCACGGTCTCCAGGTCGTCTCCGTCGGCGAGCCCGGAAGGGGTCCGGGGGCCCGGCACGGCTCCGCCGTCGGACGTCACCACGGTGTGCCCCCGGCGAGGCCGGTGTCCCAGATGATCGGACAGATGCACGCGCTGGAGCGACGCGATCAGCGTCTCCGGCGAGAGCGACGCGTCAGCCGGGGGCTGGAACCAGGCCGAGAGCGCCAGCTCGGTCAGCGGCCGGCCCGACGGCGGGACCTCCTCGGCCGCGAGGGCGCCCGCCCCATGATGCCGCTGGGCGTGCGGATCACCGGCGTCGGCGCGCCGGACGTCCATCTTGGCGGTCACCGGGCAGGACTGGTGCGCCAGCGCGGCCAGGTGGTCCTCCACATAGGTGGGAGCGTAGCTGTGAGCAGAGGAGACCGGCACCAGCACGTCGTAGTCGCCGTGGCGGCCCGTCAGCTCGTCCCACGTCACGGTCTCGACGGCCCCAGCCGTCTGCAGGCGCAGCTGCTCGGCCAGCACAGGGTCGGCGGCGTCGTCCCCCGAGGCGACCGCCAGCACGCGGTCCGGGGCTTCCGGCACGGAGATGCCCGCCATGCCCAGCGCGGTGCGCAGCACATCCACGGCATGATGCCGACGGAACGCGTGGCGGACGCCGTCGCCCTGGGCCCGCCGGAGCTCCTCGAGCTCAAGGGACTCCAGCCCCACCGCCACATCCTCGGCCGAGTTCGCGATGCGCACTTCCGGATAGTGCGAGTTCAGCCCCTGGTTGTAGGTGGAGAGCACCAGGGAGCCGGAGGCCAGCAGATCCAGGGTCCGGGGGGAGAAGAAGGTCTGAGAGCCGGCCACGGCCTGAGTGACGACGCCGACCGGGGAGAGCCGGTCGAGACCGGGCGCGTGGGAGATCGCCGACGGTGCGCAGTAGGGGCGGTGCCGGACGGGGAGAGTCTCCCGCCGTGCGCCCGGCCCGCGGACCTCCAGGCCCAGGAGCAGCGGCGACCCGGAGGAGACGATGCCGTCGTGGATCCACTGCAGACCGCGGCGGGCATCCGCATCCAGCGCTCCGGCGCGGCGGCGCTCCAGATGCGTCACCAGCCGATGCGTGTGCGTCCGGGACCCCAGCGGCGACCGGCGCAGCGGACTCACCGGCTGGACCACCGTGGCCACCGGCACTGAGCTCGGCACGCCACGGCGGTACTCCTCGGCGCCCTCCTCGGAGGTCGTGAGCACGACGTCGCAGCGTGCCGCGAGCTTCACCTCGGGGCGCCCAGGCTCCGGCAGCGTCGTGTCGCAGTAGATCAGCGGGATGGCCGCCTCCCGGGCGGCAGTGATCACCCGGCCGCGTGCCCGGGGGGCCTTCACGGTGCGGGGGGAGAGCAGCACCGCGTCGGCGGCGGACAGCGTCGACTCCCAGTCGTCCGGGTCGATCAGCCGGAGATCGGCGGCACCGGCCAGGACCTCCATCAGGTCAGGATCGCCCAGCACCGCCACGGTCTTCGGAAGCGCCGGACGCGAGACTCCCGCCTCGAGCGGCGGCAGCGCCTCCAGGGCGGGCATCAGCTGGTCCAGGAACGCCTCGGCCCCGGCCCGCCCGCCCCAGAAGGGAGAGGAGTCACGGACACCGAGCGACTGCAGGGCCCCGGGCTCCAGCAGCTGGCGCAACGGATCGCGGGACGCCACGAGGCCGACGATCCGCTCTCGAGCCTCATCCAGCTCCGACTGGCGGGCTGAGGGCCCCAGGAGTCGAGCCCGGCTCACCGGGAGATCCCCGCGCGCCGGGCGACCTTCCCCACCTGGCGGCGCACACGACGGGAAGCCGCCCGGACGGTCCGCTCCGGATCCTGGACGGCGGACTCCAGCCGTCGCCGCATCCTGCTGGCCGGAGATTCGTCAGGGGAGCTGCCCGTCACCGGGGGAGTCGGAGCCTGTCGGCGGGCCGCCACGCGGTGCTCCAGCTTGGCCACCCGGGAGCGCAGCTCGGCGATGTCGGCCTCCTGGGTGCGTTCCAGCTGGTCGTAGGCCCAGCGGAGTTCGGCCAGGAGGGCCTCCTGCTGCCCGAGCAGTGCGACGATGACGTCACGCGCGTCCTCCGACAGGGGCTGCTCGGTCGCGGCTTCTGCACTCATGCGTGTCCTCGGTACTCCTTGTCATGGGGCGGGCCGCAGCGCCTCCAGAGGCGGCGGACCGCACAGGGCGGGCTGTGCTTCACGGTAGCGGGCCTTGCGGGGAAGGGCCACAGCAGGATGGGCGGGCGGAACAGACAGGTCGGCTGACGCAGGCGGGCCGCAGGTCAGCCGGACCCGCTCTCGAAGAACCTCCTGGCCTTCGGTGACGTCCAACTGTACTCGCCGTAGGCTGCGGCGATCTCACGCAACACGGCCGCGGCCTCCGCCCGCTGGTGGGGGAGGACTCGCTTGTACTTGTCCAGGTACCAGGTGACGAAGAACTTCTCGAACCGCTGCTCCATGTAGGCCTCCAGCAGCCCGGTCTCGCGCAGCCAGGCCGCCCGGGCCTGCTCCAGGATGAGGTACTTGCGGAAGTAGCCCGGGGAGACGACATTGACGATCGAGGTGTCCACCGCGCCGTAGTAGGTGTACACGGGGCGGTACACCGGAGCGTAGGCCTCGGTGTGGAAGAGCATCTGCTGGAAGAAGTAGGTGTCCTGACCGACGGCCCCTTCCGGCTGGACGAGTCCCAGCCCCTTGAGCCAGTCGGTCCGGGCGACCAGGGCCTCGATGCTGGCCGGCCTGAAGCCGACAGCCGGCAGCGACTCCCGGTCCACGCGGAACAGTCCGTCGCGGTGTGGTATCGCTCCGGCGAACCACGCGTGGTAGTCGTGCACCGAATGCTTCCTGGTCCACACCGCCATGGTGCCCAGGGCGAAGTTCGCCTCTGGGGCCTGTTCGAGCGTGTCCATCAGCTCCCAGTAGCCGTCGTCGAGCTCCTCGTCATCCGGATCCAGGTAGGTCACGTACGGGGTGAAGCTCAGGGCCAGCCCCGTGTTGCGCGGACGGGAGGCGGAGCCCGAGCCCCCGCGGGCATGGTGGTAGGCGGTCACGTTCGGCCACCGGTGAGCGAGCTCCTCCACCGTGTCCACCGTCACCGGGTCGGTGGACCCGTCGTTGACCAGCAGGACGTGCATCCTCTCGAAGATCGAGGAGCGTCGCAGCGAGGCGAAGGCCTTGTGGCGCAGGTGGTCGCCGTTGTTGTAGATGGGCACGATCACCGCCAGCTGAAGGCCGAGCTCGTGGGCCGTGCGGCGAGCCTCCTGCTGGACCGCCTCGAGATCGTCTGCGGTCAGCGGCGACGGCGCCGGTCGACGTCGCGGTGGGGCGTCCCGTGTGCTCGGAGCCGCGGACTCCGGGGATGGCCGCGCCGCCTCGGACGACGAGCCGTCCGGCGGCGCGGGCGTGCCGGCGCTGCCGGACGCTGCGGACTCCCGCTCCAGGTTCGGGGTCATCGGGGTGCTCACCTCCGAGGCGGCAGCGACGCCGCGGACGACGTCCCAGAAGGACGGACGTGCGGAGGCCGGCGTCTCCGGGTGCTCGGCAGGGGCCGCATGCGGGGTCGTCGACCCCGCCGATGCGGTGCCCGACGCCTCTCGGGCGTCCCGACGCGAAGCGCCGGTGGTGAGCGGACCAGCCGGGCGATGGCCCAGGTGGTCCACGCAGTAGACCCGGCTCCGTTCGGCCGCCCGGAGCAGCTCCTGACGTGTCCCGAGGAGGTCAGGGGCCGGGCGCCACCAGGCCGTGAGCTCGAGCGCGAGGACTCCGCGGCGATGGCGGTGGGCCTGGGAGTCGCTGTCCGCGGCGTCGCCGGAGAGCTTCTGGGTCACCGGTGCCGACTGATAGCGGAACGCCGCCACATGGTCGGCCACGTAGGTGGGGGCATGGTGCCTGGTGGGGGAGACCGGCAGCAGCACGTCGAAGCTCCCGGCCGCGGCCTCCGCCCCGGACTCCTCCACCCGCCCGGCCAGCTCCTCCCACGTGATCAGCTCGACGTCGGCATGAGTCTGCTCGGCCATCTCGCGGGCGAGGTCGTCCGTGCGCTGCTCGGCGACCGCCAGGACCCTCTCCCGCACGGGCGTCACGTTCAGCCCCGCGCGCTCGCAGATGCGCCGCAGCACGTCGGAGGCGTGGTGGTCGGTGAAGACCTTGCGGATGCCGTCGCCCTGGACGCGGCGCAGCTCCTCCTGCGACATCAGCTGCAGGGTCTTGGCGACGTCCTCCGCGGAGTTCGCGATGTAGGTGTGCGGGTGGTAGGAGTTCAGGCCCTGGTTGTAGGTGGAGAGCACCATCGTGCCGCTGGCCTGCAGCTCCAGGATCTGCGGGTCGAACACCGCCTGCGAGTCGACGACGGCGTTGATGGTCAGCGCCACATCCATGGCTCGCTGCAGCGTGTCGGTGCCGTAGGTGAGGTCGATGTCGGCGGCCTCGTCCGCCGAGACCGTCCAAGGCCCGTAGCGGGTGGGGATCACCCAGTGCTCCGAGTCCGGCGCCTGCGCGGGGTGGGGCTGCAGGAGGACGACGGGACGACCGGAGATCAGGGCACCGTCGAGCAGCGCCGGGGCGTAGGGTGGGTCAGAGAGGTGGCCCGCCGGGTGCGTCTGCTCGCAGCCCAGCAGCGCCACCAGGTCGGTGCGCGCCGGGCGCGTGCCGATCGGACTGTGGATCAGCGGATTGACGCCCGCCGGGATCACGTCCACGCCGGTCGACTCGGTCTCCTGAGCGCGGTACAGGGCCGCGGCTTCGGCGTCGGTGGTGACGATCCGCGAGCATGCGCGCGCCAGCTCCGCGGTCTCCTCGACGGCGGTCCCTGCGGTGGACACCAGCACGGTGGGGACCCCTCTGCCCCGGAACGCGGGGATGACGGTCTCCGCGAGATGGCGCATCGTCAGCGCGTGCTCCAGCTCGGCCCGCGCGTCAGCAGCCTCGGCGGCCTCCGCGCCGTCGAGCGCGTCGCGAGCAGCGGGGGAGGCCGCGGCATCCTCGAAGCCGTCCTCCCAGAGCAGCGGGAGAGGCCCCGTGTCGGTGGCCACCAGCAGCAGGTCGAGGTCCTCAAGGTGCTCCCGCCACGTGGAGCCGGTCAGTGCCACGACGTCGGCGAGTCCGCTGAAGCGGGCCTGGACCCGGGGAGCCCCGATGATCCCCAGTCGCACCGGCAGGCGAGGACGAGAGATGCCCATCTCGCCGTCGGGGAGGCCCTGGGCGGCCTCGAGGGCCTCCTGGAGGCGATGCGCAGGCGTGTGCAGGGCCTGAGGCCCGATGGTGTCCGCAACGGTGAGCGCCTGCAGGTCGTCCGCGGTGAGTGAGGAGACCGCCCCCGGGGAGATGGTCGCGATCTGGGCGAGGAACTCGTGCCGCTGGCGGTGCTCCTCAGCGCGGCGCAGGTGGTCCCGAGCGTGGTCCCGGCGCAGCCGATCCGTCGGATGCGCCCCCGCGTCGGCCTCTGCGGCGGTCCTGGGTCGAGGTTCGGCACCGGTCTTGCGGACGTCGCCGTCGTCTCCCGCCGCGTCGTCGGTGCACCAGCTCCCGGCCGCCCGCCGATGGGCGTCCTCCACGGTCCGCAGCGCCGCGCGATGGGTGCGCAGAGCGGCGCCGAGCACATCCGTCTCGCGGAGTCGGCCGGGTCGGGGGGAGGGGGCAGCGGGGGAGCCGGTCAGGGAGCCTGTCGGCTCCTGCGGCCCCGCCGGGGGAGTCTCTGTCCAACGCACATTGCTACTCTAGAGGTTCGGCAGATGACACGCCCGGTCGGCCACGCGGGCCGGAGCGGCTCTGCCCTGCCTGCCCCAGCTCTGTCGATCTAAGGATCTGCACCCAGTGTTCAACTCCCTCTCCGATCGCCTCACAGCGACATTCAAGAACCTCCGCGGCAAGGGGCGCCTGACCGAGGCGGACATCGACGGCACAGCCCGTGAGATCCGTCGGGCCCTGCTGGACGCCGACGTCGCCGTTCCGGTGGTGCGTGAGTTCATCGCCCGCGTGAAGGCCCGTGCGCTGGGCTCTGAGGTTGCCGAGGCACTCAACCCAGGCCAGCAGGTCGTGAAGATCGTCAACGAGGAGCTCGTGGGCATCCTCGGAGGTCAGACGCGCGAGCTGCAGTTCGCCAAGCAGCCTCCCACCATCATCATGCTCGCCGGTCTCCAGGGCGCGGGAAAGACGACCCTGGCCGGGAAGCTCGCGTACCGACTGAAGAACCAGGGTCATACCCCCCTGCTGGTCGCGTGCGACCTCCAGCGCCCCAACGCGGTGAACCAGCTGCAGGTCGGCGGGCGGCGGGCCGGCGTGCCGGTGTATGCGCCGCATCCCGGGGTGTCCTCTGAGGAGGAGACGCCCACCGGGGACCCGGTGGGCGTGGCCCGCGACGGTGTGGCCGAGGCACGTGAGAAGCTCCACGACGTCGTCATCATCGACACCGCCGGCCGTCTGGGCGTCGACTCCGAACTGATGCAGCAGGCTGCCGACGTCAAGGCCGCCGTCGGTGCCCACGAGGTGCTGTTCGTCATCGACGCGATGATCGGTCAGGACGCGGTCACCACGGCGCAGGCCTTCAACGAAGGCGTGGACTTCACCGGCGTGGTGCTCTCCAAGCTCGACGGCGACGCCCGAGGCGGAGCCGCGCTCTCCGTGGCCTCGGTGACGGGGAAGCCCGTCATGTACGCCTCCACCGGTGAGGGGCTGAAGGACTTCGAGGTCTTCCACCCCGACAGGATGGCCCGGCGCATCCTGGACATGGGTGACGTGCTCTCGCTCATCGAGCAGGCCGAGGCCAGCTGGGACAAGGCCGAGGCCGCCAAGATGGCCCAGAAGTTCGCCGACCGGGAGGACTTCACCCTCGAGGACTTCCTCGCCCAGATGCAGCAGCTCAAGAAGATGGGCTCCATGAAGAAGCTGCTGGGCATGATGCCCGGCGCCCAGGGCATGCGGGAGCAGCTTGACCAGTTCGACGAGTCCTCGATCGGCCGCGTGGAGGCGATCATCTACTCGATGACCCCGCATGAGCGGGTCGCTCCGAAGATCATCAATGGCTCGCGTCGGGCCCGCATCGCCCGGGGTTCGGGCGTCCATGTCTCCGAGGTGAACCAGCTCCTCGAGCGGTTCACTCAGGCGCAGAAGATGATGAAGAAGATGGCCGGCGGGGGCGGGATGCCGCAGATGCCCGGCGGCGGAGGGGCGCCCGGCGGCGGGATGCCCGGGATGCCCGGCATGCCCGGTATGGGTGCCGGCAAGGGGCGGAAGAAGCCCGCCAAGGGCAAGGGGAAGAAGAAGGCGAAGTCCGGCAACCCGGCCCGCGCCGCGCAGGAGGCCCAGGAGGCGGAGCGCCGGAAGGCCGAGGCGGCCAAGAAGCGCATGGACGGTTCGAGCTTCGGAGCGGCCGGTGACGACGCCTTCGACCCGGCCCAGCTGAACCTGCCGAAGGGCTTCGAGAAGTACCTCAAGTGAGGCGCCGTGCGTCCGGGGCGCGTCGAATCGCGCCCTGAGGGTTTGTCTGGCACAATGGGCAGGTACTGTGATCGGCCGTGGCGACCCTCTGACCCTGCGGCAGATCACTGTTCCTTGAGCGGTCGCATCGACTGAGCAGCAATCCCCACGCAGCACGATGCTCGGCCGCGCCCCTGAAAACAAGAAACAGGAGTGGACCACTCAAGTGGCAGTCAAGATTCGTCTGAAGCGGATGGGTAAGATCCGCGCACCGTACTACCGTGTCGTCGTCGCCGACTCCCGCACCAAGCGTGACGGAGCGGCCATCGAGCAGATCGGCAAGTACCACCCCACCGAGGAGCCCTCGTTCATCGAGATCGACTCTGAGCGTGCCCAGTACTGGCTCTCCGTCGGCGCTCAGCCGACCGAGCAGGTCATGGCACTGCTGAAGATCACCGGTGACTGGCAGAAGTTCAAGGGCCTCGACGGCGCCGAGGGCACTCTGAAGACCAAGGCTCCCAAGGAGGAGTACCAGGTCCCGCAGAAGGGCTCGGTCATCGTCGGAACCTCCGAGAAGGCTCCCGAGAAGCCCCAGGCCGAGGAGTCCGCGGAGGCTTCCGCCGAGGAGACCACCGAGGACAAGGCTGAGTGATTCCGCGTGGCTGATGCAGTGCTGACCGATGCTCTCGAACACCTGGTGCGCGGCATCGTCGACTCACCTGATGACGTCGACGTCCGTCGTCGCAGCGGGCGCCGTCACGATGTGCTCCAGGTCCGGGTCCACCCGGACGACCTCGGCCGGGTCATCGGTCGAGCGGGGCGCACTGCCAAGGCACTGCGCACCGTGATCGCCGCGCTCCCAGACGGCGAGCACGTCCGCGTCGACGTGGTCGACACCGACCGGCGTCGCTGAGCGACGTCCCAGGCTGCGACCACTATGAGCACTGCCCAGAACGGGAAGCGCCCAGAGACGAGCGACCCGCAGGCACCGCCGGAGACGGCGGAGCGCCTGCGGGTCGCTCGCGTGGGCAAGCCGCACGGCGTCCGTGGCGAGGTCACGGTGCAGCTGTTCACCGATGAGCCCTCCGAGCGGCTCGCCCCCGGAGCCGAGCTCATCCGCACGCCGGGGCGGGACACCCTCGACCGGAGCACCACGTCGTTGACTGTGACCGGTCAGCGGTGGAACAAGAGCATCTGCCTGCTGCGGTTCGCCGAGGTCGACGACCGCGATGCCGCAGAGGCGCTGCGCGGCTCGTTCCTGCATATCGACGTCCCGGCGGAGCCGGAGGACGACGACGGCTGGTACAGCCATCAGATCGCCGGTCTGCGCTGCGTGGGCCCGGACGGTGAGGAGCTCGGCACCGCGCGGGAGCTCATCACCGGCGCCGCGCAGGACCTGCTGTCCGTGGGGACGCCTTCGGGTGAGGAGGTGTTGGTTCCCTTCGTCGTCGAGCTCGTTCCGGAGATCGACCTCGAGGCCCAGCTCATCCGCCTCAACCCTCCCGCCGGTCTCTTCTGACCCCACGTCCCGAGCCGTCAGGCCTCTCAGCCGGCCCTCCGTGACCGATGACCAGGAAGGCATCCGTTCTGATGCGCATCGACGCCGTCTCGATCTTCCCCGAGTTCTTCGACGTGCTGGACCTCTCGCTCATCGGCAAGGCCCAGCGTGACGGACTTCTGGAGCTGCGCCGCCACCAGCTGCGCGACTTCACCACCGACCGGCATCGCACGGTCGACGACACACCGACCGGCGGCGGCGCGGGCATGGTCATGAAGCCGGAGCCGTGGGCCTTGGCCTTGGAGAACGTGCTCGCGGCTCCGAGCCCCGCTGAGCGCCCCGTGCTGATCATCCCCACGCCCGCCGGTGACGTCTTCACCCAGCGCACCGCCGAGGAGCTGGCCGCACGGGAGCATCTCGTGTTCGCCGCTGGTCGCTACGAGGGCATCGACCAGCGCGTCACGGACTGGGCCCAGGAGCACTTCGACGTCCTGCCTCTGAGCATCGGCGACTACGTGCTCAACGGGGGGGAGGCGGCCATCATCGTGATGGTGGAGGCGATCACCCGTCTGCTTCCCGGAGTGCTGGGGAATCCGGAGTCCCTCGACGAGGAGTCCCACGCCGACGGCCTCCTCGAGTATCCCGTCTACACGAAGCCGGCCGTCTGGCGCGGGCATGAGGTGCCGGAGATCCTGCTCTCGGGCAACCACGCGAAGATCGACGAGCACCGGCGCCAGGAGCAGCTGCTGCGGACCCGGCGCATCCGCCCCGATCTCTACGCGAAGCACATCGTCGCCCAGGAGGAGGCGGCGCGGCGCGCCGACGAGGCCCAGGGCTGAGGGACTCGTCCCGGTCCGGTCGCCCAGGCGTCGACGATCTGGCATAATGGTCCTCCGTGCCTGCTGGACGGGTTCATCTGCCATGGGGGATGACCGTCAACAGTGAGGCCGCCGGTGCCGCTGATCCTGTCGGCGCCGGAGATCACACCTGATGACCTGCGCCCCGAGGGCATACGCCCGCCTCCGGGTGAGAGGTCTGTCGATCAGGACGAGTGACCTGTGGCAGTCGTCCGAGGAGAAACACCATGCACACTCTCGACTTCGTCGACGCAGCAAGCCTGCGTGATGACATCCCCGAGTTCGCCCCCGGCGACACCGTGAACGTGCACGTCAACATCGTCGAAGGCAAGACCACTCGTGTCCAGGTCTTCAAGGGTTACGTGCTCGGCCGCCAGGGTCGCGGCGTCGGCGAGACCTTCACCGTCCGCAAGGTCTCCTTCGGCGTCGGCGTGGAGCGCACCTTCCCGGTGCACTCCCCGGTGATCGAGAAGGTCGAGGTCGTCGCCCGCGGTGACGTCCGTCGCGCCAAGCTCTACTACATGCGTGACCGCCACGGCAAGGCCGCTCGCATCCGCGAGAAGCGCGAGTCGGCCATCGCCCGGCAGCAGGGCGAGGACGTCGAGGCGACCGAGGCCTGATCGGTCTGGACCAGGTCTGACCGGCTCCGGTCTGTCGGACCCGGTCCGATGTCCGACGAGCCGATCGGGCTGCGCCCATGTCGTCATCTCCGAACCCCGAGTCTCCCGGCACTGCCGATGAGGCTCGGGGTTCGTCGTCTGCTCAGCGACGCGTGAGGCTCTGGCATCTGATGCTGCTGACCGTGCTGGCGGCCGTGCTGGCCACCACGGCGGTGCGCACCTGGGTGGTCGACGTCTACACGGTCGACCAGAACTCGATGCAGCCCACCCTGGACGACGGCGAACGGATCCTGGTGGACCGCTCTTATCCGGGAAGTTCGGGTGCGGACCGTGGGGACGTCGTCGTCTTCGACGGCACGGGGTCCTTCACTCCGTACCAGGCAGACCATGGTGCGCTCGTGGAGCTGGCTGAGAGGGCAGGTCACTGGTTCGGCATCGGGTCGCCCCCACAGACCTATGTGAAGCGCGTGATCGGCGTCGGCGGCGACACGGTGGCCTGCTGTGACGAGCAGGGGCGTGTGACGGTGGACGGCGAACCGCTCGAGGAGCCCTACCTGGGGTGGCGTCCCAGCCCCGAGGAGCCGGCCTCCGAACAGTCCTTCGACGTCGAGGTGCCCCCGGGACGCCTGTGGGTCATGGGCGACAATCGCGACGAGTCGGTGGACTCGCGAGCCCTGCTCGGGGCTCCGGGCGGCGGTATGATCAGCGAGGATCGGCTGATCGGCCGCGCTACCGATGTCTTCTGGCCCTGGAGCGCGCGGCGTGACCTCGCCGAGGACAGCACGTCCGCAGCGGACCCGCATCCCCTGCTGGGATCCGCCGACGACCACGAACGCCAGGAGGGCACGGATGAGCAGTGAGGACGAGCCGCGCGGCGTGTCCGAGGAGCCCGCTTCGGGTGAGGGGACGGGAGGTCCGGACCGGCCCGGGGCCGACGGTCCGCAGGAGCGCCGCCGGCTGCGGGATCGCAGTCCGGCCGCCGCCTTCCTGGTCGAGATCGCGACCATCGTGGTGCTCGCGCTGATCATCTCCTTCGTGGTGAAGACCTTCCTGATGCGGGCGTTCTACATCCCGTCGGAGTCGATGGAGTCGACGCTGGAGGTCGATGACCGCATCGTGGTGAACCTGCTGGCACCGGAGGTCATGGACGTCGAGCGGGGAGACGTCGTGGTCTTCGAGGACACGCGCGGATGGTGGGGTGCCGCGGAGGCCGCCGACACGACGGCGCTGCAGGACACACTGATCTTCCTGGGCCTCATGCCTGACACCTCGGCGCACTACGTGGTCAAGCGGGTGATCGGGATGGACGGCGACGAGGTGGAGTGCTGCGACGACTCCGGCAGGATCAGCGTCAACGGCGAACCCATCCACGAGCCGTACCTGTTCCCCGGAGACGCCCCGAGCCAGACTGAGTTCTCCGTGACGGTGCCGGAGGGTCACGTCTGGCTGCTCGGTGACCACCGATCGGCCTCGGCGGACTCGAGAGCTCATGTGCAGGACGGTGACATGGGAGCGGTGCCGCTCGACGACGTCATCGGCCGCTCGACGGCGATCATCTGGCCCTGGGACCGGTGGGCCGGTGGCGGGTCGGACCGCGACCCCTTCATCGAGGTGCCGGAGGCGCCCTGATGCCGGAGAACGCGACGCTGCTGCCGGAGCTGGCCCTGGCCTCGTCGATCGGTGCGCGCTACGTCGCCGGAGTGGACGAGGTGGGCCGTGGGGCGTTGGCCGGGCCCGTGACCGTCGGCGTGACGGTCTTCGACCTCTACGAGCCTGGACTTGAGTACTGTCCCACGACGGGCGTGGTCGAGGGGCTCGACGGGGTGCGAGACTCGAAGCTGCTGACCGCCGCAGCTCGGCAGCGATGGGCTCCGGTGGTGCTCGAACGGGCAGCCTCGTGCAGCGTCCAGCACCGAGAGGCCGCCCGCATCGACCAGATCGGCATCACGGCGGCGCTCCGCGAGGCGGGCCTGGCGGGCCTGGACGAGGTGGAGAACTCGCTGGGGCTCGCCGTCGACGCGGTCATCCTCGATGGCTCCCATGACTGGCTGACGGGCGGGGCGTCCCCGCGCGTCCATCCTCTGGTGAAGGCTGATGTCAAGGCCCTCTCCGTCGCGTCGGCCAGTGTGGTGGCGAAGGTGCGCCGCGATGCCCTGATGGCGGACCTGGCGCAGCAGCACCCCGGCTACGGCTGGGAGTCGAACCGCGGCTATGGCTCGGCGGCCCACCGTGCAGCCCTGGTGGAGCGGGGGCTGACCCCTCAGCATCGGCGCTCCTGGAAGCTGGTGCCGGGAAGGCATTCCCTCCGGGACGCCGCCCTCCGCCGGTGACTCGGGCCGGCACGTGGCGTCTTCCGTTCCTCCACAGGAGCGACCGGTGGGCTGACGACACGCCCAGCCCTCCACAGACCGCGTCGCGGAGCTCGTGGGCTTTTCGGCGGCGGGGCAGAGTGGTGCGCACCGAGGAAGGGAGCACCACAGATGGAGATCACTCCGTCGCGGCACCAGCACCAGGCGCCGCCGAGCAAGGACGAGCTGGGACTGCTGGGGGAGGAGTACGCGGAGACGCACCTGGTCGCGGCCGGCCACATCGTGCTGGACCGACGCTGGCGCAGCCGCCACGGTGAGCTGGACCTGATCACTCTCGACGACGGCGTCCTGGTGGCCGTCGAGGTCAAGACCCGCCGTGGCCGTGGCTGGGGTCATCCGTTCGAAGCCGTGACCCCGGTGAAGCTGCACCGGCTGCACCGGCTGCTCCGCGAGTACGCCGCTCAGCACAGCGGCGTGCGGGTGCCTCTGCGTGTGGACGCCGTCTCGGTGCTCTTCCCCGCCGAGCGCGACACCGCACTGGGTGTGCCGCAGATCGAGCACCTGGAGGACCTGCGGCCATGAGCATGGGACGCGCCCGCTCGGTGGTGCTCGTGGGAGTCCAAGGGCACCTGATCGACGTGGAGGCCGACATCGGCCAGTCGCTGCCGGCCTTCATCCTCTTGGGGCTGCCGGACGCATCGCTGCGGGAGAGCCAGGACCGCATCCGGTCCGCGGCGAAGAACTCCGGACTGGACCTGCCCTCCCGGCGGCTGACCGTGAATCTGCTGCCTGCTTCTCTGCCGAAGTCCGGCTCAGCCCTGGATCTGGCGATTCTGATGAGCGCGTGGGCGGCCGACGGGCTGGTCGCCGGCACCGACGAGGTGGTCTTTCTGGCTGAACTCGGTCTGGACGGCCGCCTGCGCCCGGTGCGAGGCGTTCTGCCTGCGGTCGCGGCTGCCGCGCGGGCCGGGGCGGTGCGTGTGGTGGTCTCCCGACAGAACGCGGCCGAGGCCGCGCTGGTGCCCGGCATCGAAGTCTGGGCCGCGTCCCATGCCTACGAGGTTGCCCAAGGCTTCGCCGTGTCCGGACGGCGGGATCGCGGCGTCGCCGGCGTGGATCCACGCCGTCTTCCGGTGGACCCGGATGTGGTGATGGACCGCCACACCGGCAGCGCCGCGGCGGACCAGGACGTGGAGCCGGGACCCGAAGCCCTGCCCGATCTCGCAGAGGTCCGTGGGCAGCCCCAGGCACGGTTCGCGCTGGAAGCGGCCGCCGCCGGTGGTCACCATCTCCTCCTCATGGGTGCACCCGGCGCCGGGAAGACCATGTTGGCGGAACGACTGCCCGGCGTCCTTCCACCGCTGGGCGACGATGAGGCGATGGAGGTGACCGCCATCGGCTCGGTGGCGGGGCCGACGGGACCTGTCACGGCCCTGACACGACGTCCTCCCTTCGAAGCGCCGCATCACAGCGCCAGCACGGCGGCGATCGTCGGCGGCGGCTCCCGGCTGCCCCGCCCGGGCGCGGTGACGCGGTCCCACCGGGGCGTCCTGTTCCTCGATGAGGCGCCGGAGTTTCAACGCTCCACCTTGGATGCCCTGCGTCAGCCTTTGGAGACGGGGGCGGTGACTCTGCACCGATCGGCGGGCACCGTCACGTATCCCGCGCGTTTCCAGCTGGTCATGGCTGCGAATCCGTGTCCATGCGGGATGGCTGTGGGCACCGGGCGGGACTGTACCTGCACGGTGCTGCAACGCCGGTCCTACCTCGCGCGGCTCTCTGGTCCGCTGCTGGACCGCATCGACCTGCAGGTCCAGGTGGAACGGCCTCGATCCGCCGCCATGGCCCTGGCGGAGCCCGGAGAGAGCTCCGCCGAGGTGCTGCGGCGTGTGATGGGGGCTCGCGGCGCCCAAAGGGAACGGCTCGCCCCCTGGGGCTTGAGGACGAACGGGGACCTCCCGCTGCGACTGCTCACCGGACCGCTGCGGCTGACACCCGCCAGCACCCGGGCGCTCGATGCGAGCCTGGATCGGGCGGTGCTCTCGCTCCGCGGCTATGTCCGGGTGCTCCGTCTGGCTTGGACGCTGGCCGACCTCGCCGGCCAGTCCTGCCCAGGGACCGAGGAGGTCGATGCGGCGATGCAGCTGAGGCAGACCGCGGAGGAGAGGAGGGCGGCATGAACGGGGCCGTCGGACAGGACCGAGGGAGACCTGCTGTCGACGAGGATCTGCTCCGGGTGCGGGCCGAGCTGAGTCGCCTGGTCGAACCCGGTGACGCACTCGCCGGGCTGCTGGTCGCTCATCTGGGGCCGGTAGAAGCCCACGCCCTGATCATGTCGGAGGCAGATCCTGGGGCGACGCTGACCACTCAGATCGGGGAACTGGGGGCACAGTCCGGGCTCGGTGCGAGACAACGCGATCTCCATGCTGGGCTGGCCCGTTGGCGCACTCGCCGGAGGCAGGCCCAGGGGGCGCGTGACCTGGAGACCATCTGGAGGTTCGGAGGGGGCCTGACTGTGCCGGAGGACCCATGGTGGCCCAGTGAGCTCGAGGATCTCGGCGGGGCCGCGCCGCTGGCGCTCTGGCATCGTGGCGCCGGGTCGCGCATCGAGGCCGCATGGGGCCGGCTGCCGCGTCTGCCCCGTCGGGTCGCCGTCGTCGGCTCGCGGGAGGCGAGCGACTACGGGCTGCGGGTCACAGCCGAGATCGTCGAGGACCTGGTGGGCCACGGTGTCTGCATCGTCTCCGGAGGGGCCTACGGTATCGATGCCGCCGCCCATCGTGCCGCGCTGCGCCGCGACGGTGCGGCGCCGCACGGTGCGGCAGGCCCGACAGCGGATGGGGCGATCCTCAGAGGTGCCGAGGCGGCCGCTCCGACCGTCGCGGTCCTCGCAGGGGGCCTGGACCGATTCTATCCCGCCGGCAATGACTCCCTCCTGCGGGCGGTCGGGGAGCACGGCCTGCTGGTGAGCGAGATGCCGCCCGGTGGGAGTCCGACCAGACACCGCTTCCTGCACCGGAACCGGTTGATCGCTGCGCTGACCGCGGCGACGGTCGTGGTGGAGTCCCGATGGCGGTCCGGGGCGCAGAACACGGCCCACCACGCCTTGGGGCTCGGTCGACCGGTCGGTGCTGTGCCGGGCAGTGTGCATGCGGCGAGATCCGCAGGCTGTCACCGGCTCCTGCGCGAGACCCCCGCCGAAGTGATCACAGATGCCGCTGACGTCGTCAGCCTCATCGCTGAGGTGACCCCGACAGCCACCAGCGCCGGGCCTGCGGATCCGCGCATCGGAGGACTCGACCAGCCGAGACTTCCGCTGCCGGAACGGTCGGGTCCCACGGTCTCCGTGCGCACAGCGGGCGATCGGGGCGGCCGAGGGCAGGACGCCGGGGACAGCGGAGCCCCGGGGGAGCGCGCGAGGATCACGGAGGTGCTGGATGGCCTGGACCAGACCGACAGGCTGCTGTTCGATGCGTTGCCGCTGCGGCGGCTCAGCACCGCCGGAAAGCTGTCGGAAGTGGCGGGACTGCCCATGCCGCAGGTGCTGGGCGGGCTCACCCGGCTCCAACGGTGCGGCCTGGCGCGGGAGTCGGGCGGCCGCTGGGGGCGGAGCCACGGTGTGCCGCCGACGTCGTGATCGCACCGATAGACTGCCGACATGGAGGACAGGGACGATCCGGCCACAGGCCGGAGAGCCAGACCGCCGGGCGGCAGTCCGGACGGCGACCTCGCGCGCGTGCCCGCCGACGATGCCGTGGGTGCCGTGGGTGCCGTGGGTGCCGTCGATGCCGCGGATGCCGCGGATGCCGAGCAGGACGCCCTGCTCCGGGACTACCTGACCCATCTGAGCGCAGAGCGGGGACTCTCGGCGCACACTGTGCGCTCGTACCGCACTGACCTTCGTCAGCTTCGGCAGGCCGTGGGTCCACTGGCTCGGCTGGACCTGCTCCGTCTGCGCACCTGGCTGGCGGACCTCCACGACGCCGGTCTCGGACGGGCGACCGTGAACCGCAAGATCGCGGCGGTCCGCAGCTTCACCGCGTGGGCGCACCGTCGTGGTTCCCTGCCCGAGGACCCCTCAGTGCGGCTTCGGACCGCGCGGACGGCCCGCCGCCTGCCGGACGTCCTACAGGACTGTCAGGTGGATGAGCTGATCACCCGGCTCACCGAGCGGTGCCGGGACACTGCGGAGTGGCGCGCGGAAGCCCCGATCGACCACGCCGTTGCCCTGCGGGACCTCGCCATGGTCGAGCTCCTCTACGCGACCGGCATGCGTGTGGCGGAGCTGGTCGGGCTCGACGTGCCGTCGTTCGCCGCCGATCGCCGGATGGTCCGCGTACTGGGCAAGGGGGACAAGGAACGGATGGTGCCCTACGGCGTGCCCGCCGAGCAGGCCGTCGAAGCCTATCTGGAGCAGGGGCGCCCGCGTCTCGTCACGGAGCGCTCCGGGCAGGCCGTCTTCCTGGGACGTCGCGGGGCGCGCATCGACCAGCGCACGGTCCGTCGGGTGGTCGATGTTCTGCTCGAAAGCCTCGGCACCACGGCGGCCCGGGGTCCTCACGCGCTGCGTCACAGCGCCGCCACCCATCTGCTCGACGGTGGTGCAGATCTGCGGACAGTGCAGGAGCTGCTGGGACACGCCTCCTTGTCGACCACTCAGCTCTATACCCACGTCTCCGTCGAAGGCCTGCGTGCTGCCTATGGACAGGCGCATCCTCGGGCCTGAGCCTGCGCGGACGTCCTGCGGGAGCGTGAGCGCCCGCCACAGGTGACCGGGGCGAGGGGTGACGAGACACAGCCCTCACAGATGGTGTCGCGGCGCACGCTCACCTGTTAAGCTGTCCACGGAGTCCAGGCCGCTCGGCCGGCGTTCGTCAGAGCGCAGGCGTTCGGTCGGCCCTGACTCCACTTGGCAGATGAGTCATCGCTCATGCACAATTGTCGAGTCACAGCTTCATACTGCAGATGCACTCATCCGGTGCCGCGCTGTCGGTCGTAGGGGAAGACGTACCAACAGCACAACGGAGGATGGATATGTCTGCACACACGGCCCGGGGTGTCCTGCACATCCACTCGGCGCCTGCTGCGCTCTGCCCGCATGTCGAATGGGCGGTGTCGTCAGTGGTGGATGCGCGAGTGGACTTCCAGTGGGAGCCCCAGCCCGCCTCGCCCGGCACGTTCCGCGCCGAGCTGAGCTGGCGCGGCACCCAGGGGGTCGGAGCCACGTTGGCCTCCACCCTGCGGAGCCTGGCGCAGTTGCGCTTCGAAGTCACGGAGGATCCCAGCCCGGGCTGTGACGGCAGCCGCTGGTCCCACACTCCGGAACTCGGGATCTTTCACGCCACCACCGACGTCCACGGCAACATCCTGGTCTCCGAGGACCGGATCCGCTATGCCTATGAGATGGGGGCCGGCGACCCCTCTGTGGTCTATCAGGAGCTCTCGCTGGCCCTGGGCGAGGCCTGGGACGAGGAGCTGGACCCCTTCCGCCACGCGGCCGAGGGCGCACCGGTGCGATGGCTGCACCGCGTCGGCTGATCGGCTGACGCCTGTCGGTCCGGTGGAGCCCTCCTCCGTCCACCGCCGACGTCTGAACCTGCCGCTGAATCGCCTTCGGGCGATCGCTTCCCACGCGGCACCGCTTCCCACAGCGTGACAGAAGGGCGGTCTGTCCAGGATCAGCAGATCCCGGGCAGGCCGCCCTTCGCACGTCCTGTGAGATCCCCGGTGGGGAACGCTCAGAGTACGATCGGAGCCGAGGCTGCGATCAGACGGTGCGGAACGCCACCACCGAATTGTGCCCGCCGAAGCCGAAGGAGTTGCACAGGGCGACCTGATCGCCGGCCGGCAGTTCACGCGCCTGCCCGGTGACCACGTTCAGCGGCATGTCCGGGTCCTGGTTCTCGAGGTTGATGGTGACGGCGGCCTTGCGGTCGTGGAGAGCCAGCACGGTGAGCAGGGACTCCACGGCACCAGCGGCGCCCAGCAGGTGACCGGTCTGGGACTTGGTCGCCGAGACGCAGACCTCGTCGAGGCGATCCCCCAGGGCCGACTTCAGCGCCGTGTACTCCGGCTTGTCGCCGACCGGCGTCGAGGTGGCGTGGGCGTTGACATGCGTGACGTCCTCCACCGAGGCGCCTGCGTCGGCCAGCGCCTTGCGCAGTGCCCGAGTAGCCCCCATGGCCTCCGGGTCGGGTGCGGTGATGTGGTGAGCGTCAGAGGTGACGGCGGCTCCGGCCAGTTCGGCATAGATGGTGGCGCCACGGGCCTTGGCATGCTCCTCGGTCTCCACCACCAGGGCACCGGCGCCTTCACCCATGACGAAGCCATCGCGGTCGACGTCGTAGGGGCGAGACGCCGCGGCAGGGTCGTCGTTCCGGCGGGAGAGCGCCTGCATCGAGGAGAACGCCGCCAGCGGAAGCGGGTGGATGGCGGCCTCGGTGCCGCCGGCCATGACGACGTCGGCCTCGCCCTCCCGCAGCATCCGGATGGCCATCTCCAGGGCTTCGGTGCCCGAGGCGCAGGCCGAAACGGCGGTCCGAGCGCCGGCCCGGGCGCCCAGGTCCAGGCTGATGGCCCCGGCGGCGCCGTTGGGCATCAGCATCGGCACGGTCATGGGCATCACGCGGCGAGGCCCGCGTTCACGCAGGGTGTCCCACGAGTCGAGCAGGGTCCACACACCTCCGATACCGGTGGCGAAGGACACCCCGAGGCGTTCTGGATCGACGTCGGCCTCATCCAGGCCGGCATCCTTCCACGCCTGACGGGAGGCGACCATGCCCAGCTGCGTGGAGCGGTCCATGCGCCGGGTCTCGGGCCGGGCGAGCACTTCCGCGGGCTCGACCTGGACCTCGGCTGCGAAGGTGACGGGGAGCTGGTACTGCTCGACCCAGTCGTGCTCGAGGGTCTTGGCGCCCGGCGTGCCGGTCAATGCGTTCTTCCACAGGGTCGGCACGTCGCCGCCGATGGGTGTGGTGGCGCCGAGGCCGGTGATGACGAGACGGCGTGTCATGGATCTACCTCTGGTCAGTGGTGGATGGTGGGTCTTCAGTCGGGAGCGGGCCGGCGCACGGCCCGAGATCGTCGGAACCTGCGGCGCCTGCCCGCTCCCCGGACACTGAGGCCGGGCAGGTCAGCCCTTGGCGTCGGCGATGAAGGTGACGGCGTCGCCGACGGTGGAGAGGTTCTTGACCTCTTCGTCGGGGATCTTCACGTCGAACTTCTCTTCGGCGTTGACCACGATGGTCATCATCGAGATCGAGTCGATGTCCAGGTCCTCCGTGAAGGACTTCTCCAGCTGGACCTCTTCGGTCTCCAGTCCGGTCTCCTCGTTGACGATCTCAGCCAGGCCGGCGAGGATCTCGTTCTTGTCAGCCACGGGGCTGCTCCCTTCTGTTCGGTCGTACGAGTCGCTCGTACGGTGTTCTGGTGTGTGCCTCAGGTGTCCCTGACGCTGTCGGCCTGGCCGGGCGGCTGTGCGACGCCTCGACCAGGACATCTGTGGTGGTCCTCCGCGCCCGGGTCAGGGCAGGCGGACGACCTGGGCGCCGTAGACGAGCCCGGCGCCGAAGCCGATCTGCAGGCACAGCCCGCCGGAGAGCTCGGGGTTCTCCTCCAGCAGCCGGTGGGCGGCCAGCGGGATGGACGCGGCGGAGGTGTTTCCCGCATCGGCGATGTCGCGTCCGACGAGCACGTGCTCCGGGAGCTTGAGCTGCTTGACCATCTCGTCGATGATCCGGATGTTGGCCTGGTGCGGCACGAAGGCGGCGAGATCCTCGGCCGTGATGCCCGCGGCGTCGAGGGCCTTCTGCGCGGTCTTGGCCATCTCCCAGACGGCCCACCGGAAGACGGTCGGTCCGTCCTGCCGCAGAGTGGGCCAGAGGGTGGTCTCCGGATCCAGCAGCTCACCGGCGTCGCCGGTCTCCCGAGCTCGCGCCAGCGCGTCGCGCAGCGGGATCAGCGAACCGTTCATCGACACGGAGTCCCACTTCTCGCCGTTGGAGCCCAACAGGCTGGGGGAGATGCCCGGCGTCTCGGCCGGGCCGACGACGGCCGCGCCGGCACCGTCTCCCAGGAGGAAGGAGATGCTGCGCTCATGGTTGTCGATCACGTCGGAGAGCTTCTCGACGCCGATCACCAGGACATGCTTCGCGAGTCCGGAGCGGACGAAGGAGTCGGCCTGGGCGATGCCGTAGCAGTATCCGGCGCAGGCCGCGGAGATGTCGAAGGCCGCCGCCGGGGTGGAGCCGATCCGGTGGGCGACCGCGGCGGCCGCTGAGGGCGTCTGATAGGGGTGCGTGACGGTGGCGACGATGACGGCGCCGACGTCCTCGCCGGTGAGTCCGGCCTTCTCCAGGGCTTCCCGGGCCGCGCCCTCTGCCATGTCCACCACGGAGACGTCCGCGGCCGCACGGTGGCGGGTTCGGATTCCGGTGCGCTGGCGGATCCATTCGTCGGAGGAGTCGATCCACTGGCAGATCTGCTCGTTGTCGACGATGACATCCGGGCGGTAGGCGCCCATGCCCATCACCTGGGTGCCGGCGACGGTCTCGGTCTGATTGAGTGTGGCTGTCACGGAAGCTGTCCTTGCTGTGAATCGGCGCTGCCGGAGGGCAGCTGCGGGGATCGGGGCGCGGCTCGGCGCATCGGACGGTGAGTGGGGCTCAGGCGTGGTCGGCGACGAACGTCCGGGCGGCGTCGAGGTCGTCGGGGGACTTGACGGCCAGAGCGGCCACACCCTTGAGGCCGCGCTTGGCGAGCCCGGTGAGAGTGCCGCCGGGAAGAAGCTCCAGCACACCGGTGACGCCGGCGGCCTTCATGGACTCCATGCACAGGTCCCACCGCACGGGACGTGTGACCTGTTCCACGAGTCGGTCCAGGACTTCGCCCCCGGATGCGACGGCCTGGCCGTCGCGGTTGGAGAGCAGACGTGCCATCGGGTCCTGCACCGAGAAGTCCGCCACGGCGGCGGCCAGAGTCTCCTGGGCGGGGGCCATGTGCTGGGTGTGGAAGGCGCCGGCCACCTTCAGCGGGATCACCCGGGCGCGGGCCGGGGGCTCAGCCTCCAGGGCCGCGATCCGGTCGGCCGTGCCGGCTGCCACGATCTGTCCGGGGCCGTTGGCGTTGGCGGCGGTCAGGCCGTGGGCCTCGATGCTCTCACGCACCTGGTCCTCGACGCCGCCGAGCACCGCCGCCATGGAGGTCGCCTCCGCGGCGGCCGCCTGCGCCATGCCCTGCGCGCGGACTCGGATCAGGCGCAGCGCCTGATCCGCGCTGAGCACTCCGGCCAGGGCGGCGGCCGGCACCTCACCGACGGAGTGGCCGGCGAAGAGCAGCTGGTCGGTGTCCACAGCCTCGGTGGTGTGACCGGGGGTCAGGCCCAGGGCGCGCGCCGACAGAAGAGACGCGGCGACGATGAGGGGCTGGGCGAGTGCGGTGTCGCGGATGGTGTCCTCGTCGGACTGGGTGCCGTGGAGGACCAGGTCGGTCTCCGCGACCTCCGACCATTCCTGCAGCGTCTCGCGGGCGGAGTCGTCCTCGAGCCACGGCGAGAGGAAGCCGGAGGACTGGGAGCCCTGTCCAGGGCAGATGATCGCTAGCACACTACCAACCTTCCATATCGCAGCTGCTCGGAGCGGGGCATGGGTGGACCAAGCTCTCCGGGGACCTTTGTGGGGTCTCTACAAACCCGAGGCCAGGACGAGTCTACAGGCGTCCGACGGCCAGAGCGGTCTGCAGCACGTACGCGTCGCGCGGCTCCGTCGGGTCCCAGCCCGTGATTTCTGTGACGCGGCGGAGCCGATACCGCACGGTGTTCGGGTGGACGTAGAGCGCGCGGGCCGTCCCCTCCAGCGACCGGCCGGCGCTGATGTATGCCGTCACGGTCTCGAGCAGACCGTTGCCGGCAGCGGCCAACGGCACGAAGGTCGCCTCGCGGAGCATCTGCCGGGCCGTGTCGTCCCCGGCCAGCGCACGTTCCGGGAGGAGGTCGTCGGCAGCCACCGGATTCGGGGCCAGGGTCCAGGCCGGGGCGGCGCTGTGTCCGGAGTAGGCGGCCTGGGCGCAGCGATGCGCCTGCTCGATGGAGCCGGAGATGCGCGAGTAGACCACGTGCCCCTCGCCGAAGCTGGACATGATGCGTTCCAGACCCCCATCGAGGTCGGTCACGCCGCCGAGCAGCAGGACCAGCCTGTCGCCCTGGACGCCGACCACCGCATCCGCCGCGAAGCGCACGCACTGCCGCCTCAGGTGGCTCATGAAGGCGGCGTCCGCCTGGTCGGGCGCGGGTCCGACCACGACCACGACTCCCGACGAGCTGCGCCAGCCGACGGCGGAGGCACGGGAGGCGATCTGCTCTCCGGCCTCACCGCGCAGCACGGCGTCGACGAGCAGGGCCTCCAGGCGCGAGTCCCAGGCGCCGCGGGACTCGGCGGCACGGGCGTAGACGTCGGCGATGGCGAAGGCCACCTCGCGCGAATAGCGCAGCACGGCTTCGAGCATGCCCTGCTGATCGTCGGCGGGCACCAGGCCGGGGAGCCGATGCTCCACCGCTTCGACGATCGTGCGGATCAGCTGCAGGGCACGCTGGAGCGAGATGGTCCGCATGAGGTCCTGCGGCGCGGAGCCGAGGAGCTCGTTGACCAGGGGCAGGGAACGTGTCTGCGGGTTGTCCAGCCAGTTGACCAGGCCGAGGATGCCGCGCTGGGCGATCAGCCGCAGGGAGGCGCGCTCGTCGGTGGTGAGCTGCCGGTACCAGGGCAGCGTGCCCTCCAGGTGGAGGTTCACCGCCGTGGTGAGGTGGTCGGTGTGCCGCCGCAGGACCTCCAGGGAAGCCTCGGAGACCCGGGCGGGCGGAGGCAGCTGAGGGGCGGAGGCGGTCATGGGCCCTGAGCCTAGTCGGTCAGGGATGTGACCGGCCAGTTGTGCCTCTCCTACAAAAACAGGCGTCGACGGGCCCGGAGCCGAACACAGATCAGGGGCCGCTCGACCGGTGTGCGGTCGCGCGGCCCCTGATCTGCGGGACGGACCTGTGGGGACGTCAGCCTCGGCGGCGTGCCTCCGTGTCCTCGGTCCTCAGCCCAGGCGATGGTCCTCAGCCCAGGTGTTGGTCCTGGGCTCAGGCATCGCCTCCTGTGGACCCCGAGGTCCCAGCATTGGGATCAGAGAGCTGGTACTTCTCGATCGC
>NZ_JBQYEY010000021.1:0-56372 GCF_052656005.1 Nesterenkonia sp. K-15-9-6 | reverse complement strand
GGCAGCGCATAAGCACCGACCGAGATCGTCGATGCCGCACCGACCGCGAGAGCACGTTTCAGAACGCCTCTCCATGGGGGTCGCGGTTTCCCCCCTTGTGCATGATGCATGGATTCCCCTTGCATGCCTTCCTCTCCAATCAGGTGGTTGGCGAGAGACCTGGTCACCGGCGCGCGGTCGGGCCATGTCCCCGTATCAGCCAATCCAACCGCTCGGGCTCTGTCAAGGTTCTCTCAAGGCTTCTACGAGCCGGCCACTGGAGGCTTCTCGCCACACACACCGCCGCCTGTCCGTAACCGGGCAGTGATAGTTGCCGGCACCAACGACCGGGGCCTATAGTTGGTGCCATCTGTGCCGCGAAGGCATGCATCGCGGTTGGCGCCTCGAAACTAAAGCGCTTCTGACCTGGAAAGACGGCGATCCGCCCGTCACGTGACTCTCCCGAAGCGCCCATGAAACCAGTCCTGAAAGCTCTCATTCATGTCCCCGGGCCGTCATCTCCCGGTGACCTCCAGGCGGGTCGTGATCTTCCTGTGAATATTCTGTGATTCAGGAAACTACTCTGCGGAATGGCTGCCCTGGCCACGACGGTCCGACTCCCAGCACCCACAGATGTGAGAAGCCCCCGGACCGGAAATCCGGCCCAGGGGCTTCTCTGTCGGTGGAGGCAAGGGGACTCGAACCCCTAACCCTCTGCTTGCAAAGCAGATGCGCTACCAATTGCGCCATGCCCCCGCGAGATGTGAAGTTGTCGATACCGCATACCCTGACCAGGAACGCAGATCAGAGGGAGTCCGTGGCCTCTCGCCACACCTGACGACCATCTTCTGCCTGCTTCCATCGACGATATCCGAGGATGCCGGCCACGAGCAGGGCCGTCACAGCGAGACGTCGCATAGAACTCTCCTCTCGGAGCATTCCTGCTGCTCCGGAGTCGTTCGGTGATCCAGGATCAGGAGTGGGCGTACGAGGACTTGAACCTCGGACCTCATCGTTATCAGCGATGCGCTCTAACCGCCTGAGCTATACGCCCTGGAACGCCGTCACCGAGGGAATGAACTCTCAACGAGCCTGTCCTCCTCAGGACGACCACTCCACATTACACCAGCTTCAGAAGTGGTTCCAAATCGGAGCCTCAGTCATCCGTCAGCGTCACACCGATGCCACCCACCAGGGAGGCAGAGATGTTGTAGAGGATCGCTGCCAGCATCGCCAGCACGGTCAGCAGCACCACGTTGATCACGGCGATGATCGTGGCGAAGGAGGCGATCTGGCCCAGGGTCACCATCTGCTCGATGGCGAAGCCCTCACCCTCGGTGCCCAGCACCTGAGCCAGCAGGTCGTTGACTCGGTCGAAGATCCCCGTCAGATCCATCACGGACCACAGCATCACCGCGCAGACCACCGTCATGATGCCCAGCGCCACCGACAGCAGGAAGCTCATCTTCAGCACCGACCACGGGTCGACCTTCGAGATCAGCAGGCGTGCCTTGCGGACTTTGGCCTTCGGCGTCGGACGCACCAGACCGGGTTGCCGTGATCCGCCGCGCGGAGCCTGGGGGCGAGCCGCCGCGCCAGAGGACGGCCGAGGGGCCGCCTGCGGGCGGGCCGGCCCCGCCTTGGGCCGCGCCGGCGCGCTGCCAGAGCCGGAGCCCGTACGGGTAGCGGTGATGGTGCCGCTGTCCTCGGCGGCGGTGCTCTGGGCACGGGGACGCGGCGCCGGGAAGCGGCCGGTCTGCCCTGCCGAGGAGGAGCCGGACCGGCCCTCAGGGGTGTTCGCGCTCACTGATGACCTCCATCGCTGTCAGAGTCCAACGCTACTCCATCCTGCTGGGCGGAAGCCTGCACCGCCTCGACGTCAGCTTCAGACGTCTCTGTCGTGCCAGACTCAGCGGAGCTGGGACCCTCCTCCTCGGCGGCCTGGTCCTCGCCCGTGGCCGCCAGTGCGGCACCCGAACTGCGAGCCACCTTGATGATCCGGTCCTTGCCCCGGGGCTTGGCGAAGATCACACCCATGGTGTCCCGACCCTTCGACGGGACACCCTCCACAGCGGAGCGGACCACGTTCCCGGACTCCATGACCACGAGGACCTCATCGTCGTCCTCCACGACCATGGCTCCCACGAGATCCCCACGGTCCTCTACGAGCTTGCCGACCTTGATCCCCAGACCGCCGCGACCCTGCACCCGGTACTCGTCCACATGTGAACGCTTCGCGTAGCCGGCCTCCGTGACGACGAAGACATAGGAGTCCTCGGTGACGACGTCCGCGGTGAGGAGCTCGTCGTCCTCCCGGAATTTCATGCCCGTCACACCCGAGGTGGCACGGCCCATCGGGCGCAGCGCGTCATCCGCGGCGGTGAAGCGCAGCGACTGGCCACGCCGGGAGACGAGCATGAGATCGTCCTCGGCCGAGACGAGCTTCGCAGAGACCAGTTCGTCGTCGTCGCGCAGGTTGATCGCGATGACACCCGCCTGCCGCGGAGAGTCGTAATCCGTCAGCGGGGTCTTCTTCACCAGGCCGTTGCGGGTGGCGAGCACCAGATAGGGCGCGTCCTCGTAGGACTTCAGCGGCAGGACCCCGGCGATCGTCTCATCCGGCTGGAAGGCGACGATGTTGGCCACATGCTGACCCTTCGAATCCCGCCCGGCCTCCATGAGGTCGTAGCACTTGGTCCGATAGACCCGCCCCAGATTCGTGAAGAACAGGATCCAGTGGTGCGTGGTGGTGACGAAGAAATGCTCGACGACGTCGTCTGCTCGGAGCTGTGCACCGCGCACTCCCTTGCCGCCCCGGTTCTGTGCGCGGTAATTGTCGATGCGGGTGCGCTTGACGTAACCGTCGCGCGTGATGGAGACGACCACGTCCTCCTCCGGGATCAGGTCCTCCATCGACATGTCGCCGTCATAGCCACGCACGATGTGGGTGCGTCGATCATCGCCGTGCTTCTCGACGATGCCGTCCAGCTCTTCGCCGATGATCTCGCGCTGACGCACCTCCGAGGCCAGGATCGCCTGGAACTCGGCGATCTGGCGCATCAGTTCGTCGTACTCCTCCTGGAGCCGCTGACGTTCCAGGGCGGCCAGCTTGCGCAGCTGCATGTCCAGGATCGCCTGAGCCTGCTCATCATCGATGTCCAGCAGAGCCTTCAGGTTCTGGCGGGCCACCTCGACGGTGGAGGACTCGCGGATCGTCGAGATGACGCGGTCCAGGTCGTCCAGCGCCTTGAGCAGACCCACCTTGATGTGCGCCTCCCGTTCGGCCTTGGCCAGACGGAACTGGGTGCGGCGCACGATGACGTCGATCTGGTGGGTCACCCAGTGGTGCACGAAGGCGTCCAGGCTCAGGGTGCGGGGCACGCCGTCCACCAGGGCGAGCATGTTCGCCGAGAAGTTCTCCTGCAGCTGGGTATGCTTGTAGAGGTTGTTCAGCACCACCTTCGCGACGGCGTCACGCTTGAGCACGATCACCAGTCGCTGACCGGTGCGGCCGGAGGACTCGTCCCGCAGGTCGGCGATGCCGCTGACCTTGCCGTCCTTGACCAGCTGGGCGATCTTGATCGCGAGGTTGTCCGGGTTGGCATGGTAGGGCAGCTCGGTGACCACCAGGCACGTCCGGCCTTGGATCTCCTCGACGTTGACCACCGCACGCATCGTGATCGAGCCGCGGCCGGTCCGATACGTGTCCTCGATGCCTCGCGTGCCCAGGATCTGTGCCCCGGTGGGGAAGTCCGGGCCCTTGATCCGCTGCAGGAGAGCCTCCAACAGCTCCTCTCGGGACGCCTGGGGGTTCTGCAGGTACCACTTGACGCCGTCGGCGACCTCCCGCAGGTTGTGCGGAGGGATGTTGGTGGCCATGCCGACGGCAATGCCAGACGATCCGTTGACCAGCAGGTTCGGGAAGCGCGAGGGCAGGACCACCGGTTCCTGCTGCTTGCCGTCGTAGTTGTCCTGGAAGTCGACGGTGTTCTCGTTGATGTCCCGGACCATCTCCATGGCCAGCTGGGCCATCTTGGTCTCGGTGTATCGCGGAGCGGCGGGGCCGTCATTGCCCGGGTTGCCGAAGTTCCCCTGACCGGAGGCCAGCGGGTAACGCATCACCCAGTCCTGGATCAGGCGCGCCAGGGCGTCGTAGATGGCCGAGTCGCCGTGCGGGTGGTAGTTGCCCATCACGTCGCCGACCACACGGGCGCACTTGTTGAAGGAGCGCTCCGGTCGGTAGCCGCCGTCGTACATCGCGTAGAGGACCCGACGGTGCACCGGCTTCAGGCCGTCGCGGACGTCCGGCAGCGCGCGGCCGACGATCACGGCCATCGCGTAGTCCAGGTACGACCGCTTCATCTCCGTCTGCAGATCCACGGGGCGGATCCGGTCGGTCAGCACGGCCCCCTCGACGCCCTCCTCGGGCTGCGGCTGCTCAGGGTTCTCGGTGGTGTCGCTCACGTGTGGTGCTCTCCCTTGGGAAGGTGACGATCAGACGATCAGATGTCGAGGAAGCGGACGTCCTTGGCGTTCTGCTGGATGAAGCCGCGGCGGGACTCCACGTCCTCTCCCATGAGGATCGAGAAGATCTCGTCAGCGGCGGCGGCGTCCTCCATGGACACCTGCAGCAGCGTGCGGTTCTGCGGGTCCATCGTGGTGTCCCACAGCTCCCCGTAGTCCATCTCGCCCAGACCCTTGTACCGCTGGATGCCCAGCTCCTTGGGCAGCTTGCGCCCCGCGGCCAAGCCCTCCTGCAGGGCGTGATCACGCTCCGCGTCGGTGAACACATAGTCATGCGGAGCATTGGACCACTTCAGCCGGTACAGCGGCGGCTGCGCCAGGAACACATGGCCGTGCTCGATCAGAGGCCGCATGTAGCGGAACAGCAGGGTCAGCATGAGGGTGGTGATGTGCTGGCCGTCGACGTCGGCGTCGGCCATCAGCACGATCTTGTGGTACCGCAGCTTCGCGATGTCGAAGTCCTCGCCGATGCCGGTGCCGAAGGCGGTGATCATCGACTGGATCTCCTGGTTGCCCAGAGCCTTGTCCAGGCGGGCCCGCTCCACGTTGAGGATCTTGCCGCGCAGCGGCAGGATCGCCTGCGTCTCCGGGTCCCGGCCCCGCTTGGCCGACCCACCCGCGGAGTCGCCCTCCACCAGGTAGATCTCGCAGCGCGAGGGATCCTTCGACGAGCAGTCGGACAGCTTGCCCGGCATGCCGAGGGTCTCCAACGGAGACTTCCGGCGGGCGTTCTCCCGGGCCTTACGAGCGGCCATGCGCGCCTGTGCCGCGGACTGCGCCTTGCGCACGATGTCCCGGGCCGGGCCGGGATTCCGCTCCAGCCAGTCCCCCAGGTGCTCGTTGACCACCTTGTGGACGAACGCGCGTGCCTCCGTGTTGCCGAGCTTGGTCTTGGTCTGCCCTTCGAACTGCGGCTCCGAGAGCTTCACGGAGATCACCGCCGTCAGACCCTCGCGGATGTCCTCGCCGGTGAGGTTGTCATCCTTCTCGCGCAGGATCTGCTTCTCCCGCGCATAGCGGTTGATCAAGCTCGTCATCGCCGCGCGGAAGCCCTCTTCGTGGGTGCCCCCCTCGTGGGTGTTGATCGTGTTCGCATAGGTGTGGACCGACTCCGAGTACGTCATGGTCCACTGCATCGCCAGCTCCGCGGTGATGCCGCGGGCGTCGTCGTCGGCCTCGAAGGCGATGACGTCCTCGTGGACGTTCTCCGCCTTCTTCGCCGAGTTCAGGTGGTTCACATAGTCCAGCAGGCCATGGTCGTACTGGTAGACGACGACGCGGCCCGCCTGGGTCTCGGCCACCGCCTCGGCGCCCTCCCCGGGCTCCGCCGGAGTGGCCTCGGCACCCTCGGACGATGAGCCTTCCCCCTCGACGATCTCATCGACGACGACCTGATTCGCCGCGATATGACGCTCGTCGGAAAGCGTGATGCGCAGTCCCTTGTTCAGGAACGCCATCTGCTGGAAGCGCGCGCGCAGCGTCTCGAAGTCGAACTCAGTGCTTTCGAAGATCTCCGGGTCCGGGTAGAAGACCTGCGTGGTGCCGGTCTCCTCCGTGGGGGCGCCCTGGGAGAGCTCCTTGGACGGTTTGCCGCCGTCGGCGAAGGAGATCGACCACTCGTGGCCCTGCCGCCGCACGGTGGTGTCCACACGGGTCGACAACGCGTTGACCACCGAGATGCCCACGCCGTGCAACCCCCCGGAGACCGCATAGCCGCCCCCGCCGAACTTTCCTCCGGCATGCAGAACCGTCATGACGACCTCTACCGTGGGACGTCCCTCGGTGGGGTGCATGTCCACCGGGATGCCGCGGCCGTCATCGGTGACGCGCACTCCGCCGTCGTCCTGGAGCGTGACCTCGATGTGGGTGCAGTAGCCGGCCAGGGCCTCGTCCACCGAGTTGTCCACCACCTCGTAGACCAGGTGGTGCAGGCCACGTTCACCGGTGGAGCCGATGTACATCCCGGGACGTTTCCGTACGGCCTCGAGGCCCTCCAGGACGGTGATGTCCGAGGCCCCGTACTCGGCCGGGCTGGACGGCGATCCTGCGGATCCGCCGGGCGGTGCAGGGGCCGGCTGCTCTGGCTGCTCGGCGTCGGACGGGAGGGAGTTGTCTTCCGAGGTCACGGGCTCTGCCGTCTCCTTTATCACCAGGGGTGCGACCGCGCGGAGCGGCCGGGTCATGACATGGACTGACCCGAGAACCTCTCGTACTCGGGTCAGGCCCTCATTCTACCGCTTCGTGGCCCGAGATCCCGATTTCCCTGCGGTGGACACCGCAGAATCTTTGCCCAGAAGGCCGCAGAGGCCCACTGGGACGCTCTGGCGGGGCCGTCGATGAGGCCCCATTCCACCCTTAGGCCCTCGACGCGGCAGGAGCGCGTCTGCGAGCTCGCAGCATCCGATCACCCGTAGGTGTCCCGCGGACCGGGCCCACGGACCGACCAGCGACCCTTCTTCCAGCTCGGCGCCTGCGGGCCCCGGATGCGCAGACCCGTGACGATTCCGCGGCCCAGTTCCCGGGTGAACATGTCCATCAGCTGCGGCTGCATGAGCTTCAGGTTCGTGGCCCAGGCGGTGGAGTCGCAGGCGACGTCGACCACCCCGTCCTCGAACCTCTCCGGCCGGCAGTGCGCAGCGACCTGCGGCCCCACCAGCTGGTCCCATCGGGCGATGACCGAGCCCACGGCTACCGGGGAGGACCATCCCCGGGTGCTGATGAGTCCGTCCACCACCGACCCCAGCAGACTCGGGTCACGGCGGCTGGCGCCGGGGCCTGTTCCGGCACTGCGTCCGGACATCTGAGCACCTGGGGCCCGCGGATTGCCCGCCAATGAGCTGCCTCGCGGCATGCCCCGCATCCGATGCTCACCGCGCGCCTCAGCCGCCCGGCGCATGCGGGCCAGGATGAGGGATGCCGCGTCCTCAATCTCATGGGCCGGGACCCCGTCCGGGCTGGGCTCCAGCTCGGGGGAGTCGCCGGGATCGGCCTCTGAGCCGCTCATCCGTCGAGCTCCCGGTCAGGATGCTCCGGGGTGTCCGAGGCATCCGGGGCGTCCGAACCGCTCGGATCAGCGGGGGTGTTCAGTTCGCTGACCTGGCTGATCTGGTCCACCGACTCGACCCGCAGGCCGTGCTGGAGCAGGCTCTCGGGGACGTCGTCGTCGACGGCGGCGGTGACGATGAGCTGCTCCGCCTCCCCCACCAGTTCTGCGAGGCGACGACGTCGGCGAGCGTCGAGCTCTGCGAAGACGTCGTCGAGGATCAGCAGCGGGCGTGCCCCGTCGGCAGGGTCGTCGTCGACCATCGTCCGGTAGGCCGCCAAGCGCAGAGACAAGGCGAACGACCAGGTCTCTCCGTGCGAGGCGAATCCCTTCACGGGGACGTCGTCCAGGGTGAAGGCGATGTCATCCCGGTGCGGTCCCACCAGCGTCTGCGCTCGGTCCCGCTCCTCCTTGCGGGCACCTTCGAGACCGTCGCGCAACAGATCCGCGAGCTGCGCCCGGTCAGCCGTCTCGAGCGGCGAGATCTCGGAGCCCGCCTCCGGTGCGACCAGCGACGACTCATAGCGCAGCCGTGCCGTCCGCACACTGCCCGAGAGCTGGCGGTAGGCCTCCGCCACATGGGGTCGCAGAGCCGCCAGGACCTCCAACCGGGCACGCATCAGCCGAGATCCCGCGTCAGCGAGCTGATGGTCCCACACCGCGAGAGTGGACTCGTGGGTGGGGGTGAACCCTTCATGGCGGATCGACTTCAGCAGCGCGTTGCGCTGCCGCAGGACTTTCTCATAGTCCAGCCGCACCCGGCCGAGCGCAGGACGCAGCTGCACCGTGAGGTCATCGAAGAACCGACGACGTACTGCGGGGGCTCCCTTGATCAGCTCCAGATCCTCCGGGGCGAAGAGCACCGTGCGCAGGATGCCGAGGACCTCGGTGGCCCTGACCGGCGCACCGCGATTGATCCGCGCTCGGTTGCTGCGGCCGGGATTGATCTCGACCTCAAGCATGGCTTCCTGGGAGCCCCGATGCGCCTGCGCTCGGATGACCGCCTGTGTGCAGCCGTGGCGCACCAGCGGGACATCCTGGGAGACGCGATGGGAGCCCAGGGTGGAGAGATACCCGATCGCCTCGGCGATGTTCGTCTTGCCCACGCCGTTGTACCCCAGCAGGACGTTCGGGCCCGGGTGGAGCGTCAGCTCGACGTCGGCGTAGCTGCGGTAGTCCTTCAGGTTCAGGGTGGAGAGCCGCATCGGCGCTCGTGGGCTACTGGTTGATCAGCCGGACCGGCATCAACAGATAGCGGAAGTCGGTGGAGTTTTCGCCGTCCGGAGTCTCCTGACCCGTGATCATGGCAGGTTTCGGCGCAGAGACGAAGGAGAAGCGCAGATACTCGGTGTCGATGACGTTGAGACCCTCGTTGAGGTAGCTGGGGTTGAACCCCACGGTGATCGGTTCCCCGGTCAGCTCCGCAGAGATGACCTCGGAGGCGGCTGCCGCGTCGTCAGCGCCAGCGTCCAGGACGACCTGACCCTCCTCGGTGAACTGCAGCCGCACATGGGAGTTCCGCTCGGCGACCAGGGACACGCGCCGGGCCGCCTCGATCAGCTCCGCAGTCCGGACCACGGCATGGATCGGAGTCTCCTCGGGGAACAGCTGGCGGATCTTCGGGTAGTCACCGTCGACCAGGACGCTCGTGGAGCGTCGGCCTCCCGAGCTGAAGCCGACCAGGTCGGTGTCCTGGCTCAACGAGATCGACAGTTCGCCTGAGCCTGCCAGCGACTTCGCGACATCGTTGAGGGTCTTGCCCTTGATGAGCGCGGAGGTGGAGATGTCCGGCTGGGTGGGGGCCCAGGTGATCTCCCGCATGGCCAGCCGGTACCGGTCCGTGGCCAGGAACGTCATCCTGTCACCTTCGAACTCGACCTTGACCCCGGTGAGGATCGGCAGCGTGTCGTCTTTCGAGGCCGCAGTGCTGACCTGGGAGACGGCACGGGCGAATGCCGCGCCGTCGACGGTTCCGGAGAGCTCCGGGAGACCAGGGAGCTCCGGGTACTCGTCGACAGGCATGGTCGCGAGGGTGAATCGGGAGGACCGACAGGTCACCACAGCCTTCGAGTCCTGGAGCTCCACGGTGACCGGAGCGTCCGGGAGAGCCTTGACGATGTCATTGAGCAGACGTCCGGAGACCAGAACGGTGCCCTGCTGCTCGACCTCGGCCTCGATGTGCAGCTGAGCGGAGATCTCGTGATCGAAGCTCGAGATCGTCACGGTCTGGTCCTCAGCTGTGATCAGCAGACCCGAGAGCACAGGGGCCGGAGGCCTGGGGGAGAGGGAACGAGCCGTCCAGGAGACCGCCTCGGTGAGGACGTCGCGCTCCGCAGTGAACTTCACTGATCTCCGCCTTTCGGTGCTGCCGGTCGGGACCAGCCGTCGGGAGCTCGGACCGCTGGATCGACGCATTGAGCGTCTGTGGAGCAGTTGTCAAGCATCACGGCTGCTGTGTCGAGTGTCGAGCTTACCTGCTGGCCCGGGCTTGATGCCACCGCATCCACCACGATATGTGCCGAGTCAAGGCCGCTTCGGCCCCATATCTTGTGCACGGCGTGTCGCCGGCGGCGCTGTCGTCGTCACCGTGGGCCGACCCGCCCTGTGATGTTCTCTCTTTTCTCTCTGGTGGAGTGGAGCAGTGTTAACAACTGGTGTGGATTCTGTGGATAACTGCCTCGATCGGCGAATGCGCCGGGATCTCGGTGTGCACAGTTAAGTGAAGTCTCTCCGCTTGTGCTGTGGGCGTGCGGTGGATTCTCGCAGCGGTCGGATTCGCGATCTCCGCAGGACAGGGCGATTCATCCCCAGGGTGGCGTCAGTTCTTCACTGCTCTCTCCACTGGGTTATCCACAGGTGTGGGAACGGCAGTGGACAAACTCCACCGATACCTGTGGATATGTGAGAAAAACTGTGGATGACGAGATTCGCCGCAGCCGCGGATCGCGCTCATCCTGCGGAACTACATCCATGTGAGCTGTGCACGACGACATTCTCCACAGCAGTGGACCATGGACTTGACAGCAGGTCGATGGAGACCTGCGCGACATGCGCCCTGGAGGGTCCGGGGAAGGGCGGCAGCGTCAGCGCTGCTGCTTGATCTTGTTCGTCAGCTCGGTGACCTGGTTGAACACGGCCCTCCGCTCGGCCATCAGCTCGCGGATCTTCCGCTCCGCATAGATGACGGTGGTGTGGTCGCGGCCGCCCAGCGCCTGGCCGATCTTGGGCAGGGACATCTCCGTGAGCTCACGGAGCAGGTACATGGCGATCTGTCGGGCCGTGACCAGGGTCCGGTTCCGCGACTTCGACATCAGGTCGTCCACGGTGAAGCTGTAGTACTCGGCAGTGGCGTTGATGATCTGCTCCGCCGTGATCTCCTGGACATGGTCGTCCGAGATCAGATCCCGCATCACCTGCTCCGCCAGGGGGAGGTCAACCGGCTGCTTGTTCAGCGAGGCGTAGGCGGTCACGCGGATCAGTGCGCCCTCCAGCTCGCGGATGTTCGTGGAGATCTTCGAGGCGATGTACTCCAGGACGTCGTCCGGGCAGGAGAAGTTCTCGGCCGTGGCCTTCTTCCGCAGGATCGCGATGCGGGTCTCCAGATCGGGCGGCTGGATGTCGGTGATCAGCCCCCACTCGAAACGGGAGCGCAGCCGCTCCTCGAACCCGGAGAGCTGCTTGGGCGGCAGATCCGAGGTGATCACGACCTGCTTGTTGTTGTTGTAGAGCGTGTTGAACGTGTGGAAGAACTCCTCCACCGTCCGTTCCTTGTCCGCCAGGAACTGGATGTCGTCGAGCAGCAGCACGTCCACATTGCGGTAGAGATGCTTGAAGCTGGCGCCTTCGTCGTCGCGGATCGAGTTGATGAAGTCATTGGTGAACTCCTCCGAGTTCACGTATCGGACTCGGATCCCGCTGTAGAGCCGCTGGGCGTAGTGACCGATCGCGTGCAGCAGGTGAGTCTTGCCCAGACCGGAGTCGCCATAGATGAACAGCGGGTTGTAGGCCTTCGCCGGCGCCTCGGCCACCGCGTTGGCCGCGGCATGGGCGAAGCGGTTGGAGGACCCGATCACGAAGGTGTCGAAGGTGTAGCGCGGGTTCAGCCGGGAAGTCTCGAAGCTCTCGCTGGGTCGCGGGTCCGACGGCGTCGGCGGGATGGTCCCGTTGCCGGCCAGGCCCGACGGCGGCACGGGCATCTGGGGAGCATGTCCTCGCGTCGGAGCGGGAGGATCCTGCCGCAGCTGGGTCCGCGGATCGGCGAAGGACTCGCCGGGCGCGGGGTAGACGTCGTCGACGGCCGTGGACGAGGCCGAGGCCGCCGAGACTGCTGACTCGCCGCGTCCCGAGAGGGGGACGCCGGGGCCCGGCCGCTCCCCGGAGGGCGCCTCGGAGGACTCGGCCTTCTGACGTGCGGCCAGGCCGGGGTCGATGACGTAGGCGCACAGGATGTCCCTGCCGAACACGGCACGCAGCGCTTCGGAGAGCTGCTGCTGGAGCGTGGACTGCATGAGCTCGCGCACCCGCTCGTGCGGAACGGCCAGCAGCAGGGTGTCCCCGATCAGCTGGTCACCCTGGGGGACGGCCCGGCCGACGTCGGTCAGCTTGAGTCCGGTGATGCCGTGGTTCTCGCGGAGTTCCGTGAGCACCTGCTGCCATTTGACCGGCACGTTGACTTCCGAGTCGGCAGACACGCTGCTCCCCTCCTGCGACGACGATGAATGCTGTGGGCCGCGGCGTGGCCGCCGTCCCTGTGCTTGTCGACTGTATCGCGCGCACCTGTGGATTTCTGCCTCCGTGGTGTGCAGAGAATGTGCAGTCGATGTGCACACCGCCGCTGGCACGGACCGTGCAGGACCCGGCCCGGCGGTGCGTCGAGTCTACTGCCCTGGACGCTGAGCCGTCAGTCGGAAGGGTGGGGAGATCCCCGTGATCATGCGGGCGGTGGGGCCACGTGATGGGTGACGGATGATGCGGGGAGACATGTCCCCGCACAGCCTCCGGGGGCCGCTCCTCCGCGCAGGGGACGAGCAGCCCCCGGTCCTGTGGAATGGGCTGTGGAAATGTGGAGAACGGTCAGCGGCTCACACTCGGTTGACCTCGCGTCGACGCCACCCGAGCAGGCCGAGCACCAGGCCGGCCACGCCGAGGGTGCTGAGCCAGAGGACCGGGGCCAGGGTGATGTCCTCCACCGGGTGCTGAGCCAAGTGACCGAACACGTTCAGGTTCAGCACCGCGTCCGGCAGGTCCAGCATCGGACCGAAGTTCGTGGCGATGCCGGAGAAGGCGATGATCACCCAGCCCACGGTGCCCGCGATCCGCGGCACCCAGCCGAACAGGGCGACGACGATGCCCACCACGGCCAGCACCGCGGGGAACTGATGCAGCCCGGCCAGCAGCAGGCTCCCTGTGTGCTCCAGGTCGCCGAGCGAGGCGCCCGCCCCCACAGCAGTCCCCAGACCCACCAGCAGGGTCAGGGCCAGCAGCCCGCCGAGGAGGACCGCCAGATGCGCCCCCAGCCACGTGGTGCGGCTCATGGGCAGCGAGAGGGCGAACTCGGCGCGGCCGTGGACCTCCTCGCTGCGCAGGACCTGCAGGCCGCTCACTCCTGCGGCGGCCACGAAGATGGCCAGGAACAGCGACATGTAGGCCAGGTAGCCCAACATGAGGTCGTCCCCCGTCATGATCATCGCGACCTCTTCAGGGAGCCCGTCTGCGGCGTCGACCATCGATTCGGCATAGCTGCCGAACATCAGGGCGGCCAGGACCAGGGCGATGGCCCAGCCACGGAGCATCCCGCGCAGAACCCGCAGGGCCATGCCGACCGGGGTGCCCAACGACGGCCGGGCGGTGGCCCGTCCGAGCCGAGGGGGCACCAGGCTGGCGCCCACGTCACGCCGGGTGCTGAGCCAGAAGCCCAGGGCGACCATCCCGGCCGCCGCGACCAGCGGCAGCAGCAGCGGCCACCAGCGGTCCTCCACGTAGGGGGCTGTCTGTTGGGACCACGCCAGCGGGGAGAACCAGGACAGCGCGCTGCCGCCCTGCTCCACCATGTCACCGCCCATGCGGATCAGATAGGCCAGGCCCAGGAGTCCCCCGGCCATGGCTGAGGCTCCCCGTGAGGACTGGCTCAGCTGGGCGGCCACCGCGGCGGCTCCCATGAAGAAGAGGCCCACGGAGAAGCCCCCTGCGGCGACCAGGGCAGTTCCCGCCGCGTCATAGCCGGCGACTGGACCGGAGGCCACCCAGACGAGGACGGCCGCGGCGGCGTTGGCCCCGCCGGTGAGCAGCAGGGCGGCGGTCAGCGTCGCATGCCGACCCACCACATTGGCCCGCACCAGTTCGGCCCGACCCGTCTGCTCCTCCGTCCGGGTGTGGCGGACCAGCAGGAAGACGCTCATCAGGGCGAAGAGGATGTACAGGAAGAGCACGTACCCGGCGGCGTAGAACCGCTCGAAGGACGGCTCGTCCATGCCGAAGGCGGGACCGGTCATCATGCGGCCGACGGGGTCGCTGAAGAGCACCGCCATCTGCGCGAGCTCCTCGACGCCGTCGGCGATGACCTGGATGGCGTTGGAGAAGTACAGGGCCATCAGGCCGATGCCCAGCACCCAGATGCTGAGCCGAATGCGATCCCGGCGCAGCATGAAGCGCAGCAGCGACCCGGTGCGGGCCAACGGTGCGACATCGGTCGGAGCTGGGGAGACGGAGGTGTGCGGCAGGGTGCCGCTCGTGGTCTCAGGCATGGCGTGTCACCCCTTCTGCGCGCCCTCGGCCACACTGCGGTGGCCGAGGTCCTCGCCGTAGTGACGCATCAGCAGCTGCTCGAGCGTCGGCGGATGGGCCACCAGCGACCGGACCCCGAGCGGTGCGAGCTGGTGCATGAGGTCTTCGACGCGTTCGCCGTCGACCTCGAAGATGATCCGCTCCCCTTCGGTGCGGAAGTCATGGACTCCTGACATCCCGGCGATCTCCCCGGCGGGCCGGGCCGTCTCCACCTCGATGGTGGTGCGGGTCATGTGTCGGAGCTCAGAGAGCGTGCCGGATTCGACCACCTGGCCGGCGCGGATGATCGAGATTCGGTCCGAGAGGGCCTCCACCTGAGCCAGGATATGGCTGGAGAGCAGGACGGACCGACCGTTCTGTGTGGCCTCCTTGATGGTCTGCTGGAAGACGACCTCCATCAGAGGGTCGAGACCGGCCGTCGGCTCGTCGAGCAGCAGCAGGTCGACATCGGAGGCCAGGGCGGAGATGAGTGCGACCTTCTGACGGTTGCCCTTCGAGTAGGTACGGGTCTTCTTCCGGGGGTCCAGCGCGAAGCGCTCGATGAGCTCGTCCCGGCGGGCGGTGGAGTACGGACCTCGCAGCCGGAGGAACATGTCGATCACTTCACCACCGGTCAGGTTGGGCCACAGCTCGACGTCGCCGGGCACATAGGCCAGCCGTCGGTGAAGGGCGACGGCGTGGCGCCACGGGTCCCGCCCGAACATCTCGACGGTGCCGGAGTCGGCGCGCAGCAGACCGAGCAGCACGCGCATGGTGGTGGACTTCCCGGCCCCGTTAGGGCCGAGGAAGCCATGGACCTCGCCGGTGGCGATGGTCAGATCGAGCTCGTCGAGGGCGCGCACGGCGCCGAAGCGCTTGACGAGCTTCTCGGTGCGGATGACCGGAGGGTTCTCACTCATCACGCCTGGTCCTTTCGTGGGGCCCGCGGGTGGCGGGCGGAGTGTGATTCCCGGACCTGGCGACGACGGCGTCCTGTGGTGGGGAGCCGGCCGGGTCAGGGCTGGTGGTCGATGTCGGAGGGAGTGTGGTCGACGGGGGTGTCGTCGACTGGGGTGTCGTCGGCGGTCGGCTCGGGTTGGGTCTCGCGGAGCTGCCGGGCGAGCTCCCCGTACACCTCGGCGTTGAGCACCGGGCGGGTGTAGAGCTCCAGGACCGCGGACATGTAGGGAGCCAGATCCTCGGGAGAGTCCTCCAGCGGACTGGCGCCCAGCAGGCGCTTCATCTGCTTGTGCAGCATCAGGGCGCCGAAAGACTGCAGGAGCATCACCACGGCTCGGTTCCTGGGATTCGCACTGGGGTGGATCAGGCCGATCCGTTCGGCTTCCGCGGTGTACTCCAGTGAGTCCTCCACCAGACGGTCCATGAGGGCGTCGATCTCGTCGCCGCCGGCCAGGAAGGCCTGCAGCAGGTAGTGGATGATCGGGCCCGAGGCCTGGATGGCCTCCATCACGTAGTTCCGCGGAAGGGCGGGCCGAGACCGGGCGATCGATTCGCTCTTGAACTGGTAGAAGAGCTCCGCGACCCGTTCGTCGCACGCCTTGCGCAGACCGGCCTTGGAACCGAAGTGGTGGATGACCAGGGGCGCGGAGACGTCGGCCCGCTGGGCGATCGCCTTCAGGCTGGTCCCGGAGAAGCCATGCTCGCCGAACAGCTCGATGGCCGCGTCCAGGATGCGATCGGCGCCGGAAGACTCCGCAGCTTCTGTGTCCTGTGCGGGCGGGGAGGTGTTGCCGGTGCCGGTGACGTTGTGACTGGCGGCGGCGGTCCGGGGGTCGAGCCCGTCGCGCTCTGAGTCCGTGCTCGGGGTGACCATGAGGACCTCCTCGGGAGCGGGGCGACGCATGCTGAGGAACGAACGCGGTGCGCCGGGCGGATCATCGACTGAACGTACGTTCAGCCCTGCTGGAACGACGCTAACTTAACGTTCATTCAGTGCACAAGAGCCCGGCGCCAGAAATTGCTGTGACGTCCCTGCCGAAGGTCCTGGATCCGTATGGTGGGGCCTCTCCACGACTGTGGACGACGTGTGGAGAACGCCGAGGTTCTGCACAGGTTTATGCACAGCAGTGGATAAGTGGTGTAGGGTGCGCCCTCCGCAGATGCGAGGCCGTCCGCTTGTCGGCAGGGCCCGACTTGACGACGCGCCGATGCGGCGTCTAGTGTTGACAGGTCGCTCTGAATGGCGCATGCCCTCTGGCGTGCCCGGACCGAGGAGACACCGACTCAGGCGTGCGGGGACGAGACTTTCGGCCCGCCGCAGTTGGAGCCGACCAGACGGTTCGGTCTCCACCGAAGACTTCGAACCATCCAGTGGGAGTACACAGTGAGCAAGCGGACTTTCCAGCCGAGCAACCGCCGTCGCAGCCGCAAGCACGGCTTCCGTTCTCGTATGCGCACCCGTGCCGGCCGTTCCATCATCTCGGCACGCCGCAGCCGGGGCCGCAAGACGCTCTCGGCCTGATCCACGTCAGCTGAGCCGCCCGACGGCTCAGGGCGGCGCCTTCGCGTCGCCGCACCCACGGCCCGTCCCGTTCGAGGGTACGGGCCGTTCGTGCATCTGGGGCCTCGGATCCGGATCGCCCGGCCCCGAAGGCCAGCCCCAGCCCGACCGACCGGAGGACATCGCGCATGCTTCCCCGCCGTCATCGTGTCACCGTGGCGTCGGACTTCCGTGCCGTCACACGGGCCGGTGGACGGGCGGGAGGATCATGTGTGGTGATCTCCGCCCGGCTGGCGGACCGGCCGAACCATCCCGGTGATCCAGCGCCGGGGGTCGGCCCCGACGCCGCGGCATGGCGTTGTGGATTCATCGTCTCCAAGGCGGTGGGCAACTCCGTGGTCCGGCACCGTACCCAACGGCGCCTGCGGCACATCATCTGGGACATCATGCGCGAAGGTTCGGTGGAGGTGCCCGAGGGGGCGCGGCTCGACGTCGTCGTCCGTGCCCTGCCGGCGGCCGTGGAGGCGGCCCACGACGAGCTGATCTCGGAAGTGCGGTCGACGCTGCTGCGTGCGGTGCGCAAGGCTCGCCGCCGTCGTCGGGAGGGGGAGCCCGATGCGGGATGAGCGTCTGAGCCGCGATGCGGATCCGGAGTGGGTTCGGCACAGCGACTACTACGTGGCCGTCGGGGAGACCCCTGGTCTCCCCCGGACGCAGCCGAACGCCCACGAGGTCCGTAGCCAGCACTGGGGCAGGCTGCGCCGCCTGCCGTCGCAGCTGCTGGGAGCCCTCCTGAAGGGCTACCGCCGCGTCATCTCTCCGCTGTACGGTCAGGTCTGCAGCTACTACCCCAGCTGTTCGGCCTACGGGCTGGAGGCGGTCACGGTGCATGGGGCGGTCAGGGGCTCGCTGCTCACCGCTTGGCGGATCCTGCGCTGCAATCCCTTCACCGGTGGCGGAGTGGACCACGTGCCGGTGGGCCGGCGGATTTGGCCCCGGGGGTCGGCACCGTCGATCATAGAGACAAACCATCCGCCGATCCCCCTGGACCACGACTGCGCCGACGACGGGCGCGCACCGAGCGATGCGGAGGCGCCCGCATCGCAGGGTGAAGGCGTGCATCCAGCAGACTCCGGGCAGCGCTGACCATGCCCGGGCCGACGACTTGAGAGACATATGGGCTTTTTCGACACACTGATGACGCCGTTCACCTGGGCGGTCTCCTTCATCCTGAGCTTGTTCCACACAGCTCTCACCTTCCTGGGGCTGGACCCCGAGTCCGGCTGGAACTGGGCCATCTCGATCATCCTGCTGGTGATCGTCATCCGTGTGATCCTGATCCCGCTGTTCGTGCGGCAGATCAAGTCCCAGCGCGGGATGCAGATCATCCAGCCGGAGGTGCAGAAGCTCCAGGCGAAGTACAAGGGGAAGAAGGACCCGGTCTCCCGGCAGGCGATGGCCCAGGAGCAGCAGGCGCTGTTCAAGAAGCACAAAGTCAACCCCTTCATGACCTGCCTGCCGCTGCTGGCTCAGATGCCGGTGTTCTTCGCCTTGTTCTGGATGCTCAACCGCATGCGTCAGGAGCAGTACCAGCAGGACGGCTATGGGGCGCTGAGCGCTGGTGAGGTGCAGAGCTTCGACGGCTCGGAGCTGCTCGGCGTCGGCATGTCCGACATCTTCCTGCCCTCCTTCCAGTCGGACCCCACCGAATGGCATGTGGTGATCATGACCTCGATCATGATCGTGGCTATGGTGCTCACCCAGTTCTTCACCCAGAAGCAGCTGATGAGCAAGAACATGTCTGAGGCCGCCCTCCAGGGCCAGTTCGCCCAGACGCAGAAGATGATGCTCTACATGCTGCCGCTCGTCTTCGTCATCGGCGGTGTGAACTTCCCCGTCGGTGTGCTGATCTACTGGACCGCCACGAACTTCTGGACGATGGGACAGCAGTGGTGGGTCATCCGGAACAACCCGACCCCGGGGTCGCTGGCCGAGAAGGAGCTCAACCTGCGCCGCGCGGCCAAGGGTCTGCCGCCCATCAATGAGAAGCCCGAGTCCACGCAGGAGGACAAGCCCAAGCCGACCGGCAAGCACCGCGGTCAGCAGGCGCAGCCTTCGAAGAAGAAGAGGAAGAAGAAGTGATGAGCCAGATGCAGACTGAGCACCCCGTGGAGTCCGAGGACGTGCCGCCGGCAGACGAGGCCGCCGAGCAGACCGTGGAGGTGGCCGACTCCTCCGCAGGGGCCCCTTCGGAGCCACAGGTGGACGCCGACGACGCCGACGACGCCCAGGGTGAGGACGGCGGAGACGAGGCAGACGGCGGAGACATGGACGAAGGTGACATCGCCGCGGACTACCTCGAGGAGCTGCTGGACATTGCGGACCTCGACGGTGACATCGACATCGAGATCCGTGGGGACCGGACGTTCATCTCCATCGTCGCCGAGGAGGGCGGAGATGAGCTCAACGACCTCGTCGGCCCCCAGGGCGAGGTGCTCGACGCGCTGCAGGAGCTGTCCCGGCTGGCCGTGCTGACCGCCACCGGCGAACGCACGCGGCTGGTGCTCGACATCGCAGGCCATCGCGAGCGACGCCAGGTGGAGCTCAAGAAGCAGGCCGACGACGCCATCGCCGAGGTGCGCGAGCACGGTGAGGACGTCCATCTGGAGCCGATGAGCGCCTACGAGCGCAAGATCGTCCACGACTTCGTGGCCGAGGCGGGACTCGTCAGCGAATCCGAAGGTGAGGGCAAGCGTCGTCACGTGGTGGTCTCCGCCTCCTGAGGGAGCGGGCCTCCACCGACGGAAGGCATCGCGCGCATCGATCGATCAGCAGACCGGCAGCCGGCATGACCCGGCGGACACCAGGGGGACGCAGGATGACTCGACCGCAGCATGAGGACCTCGGCCACGTCGAGGCTCGGCGACGTGCCGCTGACGCTGAGGCCGCCGCACACGCACACGGGGACGAGCCTGCGCTGTCCGGTGCCCAGGAGGCCCACGGGCCCGCCCAGGAGCCCCCGGAGCTGACCGCGGCGGAGCGTCGTGCCGCGGAGGTGCTGTTCGGGGAACGTCTGCCGCTGGCGGAACGGTACGTGGAGCACCTGTGCGGCACGGGGATCGAGCACGGCCTGCTGGGTCCCCGGGAAGTGCCACGCATGTGGTCCCGGCATGTCCTCAACTGTGCGGTGCTGGGTCCGGAGCTGCCGGCCGGCGGCACCGTGGCCGACGTCGGCTCCGGAGCCGGCCTGCCCGGAATCGCCCTGGCCCTGGCCCGGCCCGATGTGGACTTCCAGCTGATCGAGCCGATGGAACGCCGTGTCCAGTGGATGGACACGGTGGTGAAGGACCTCGGGCTCGACAATGTGGAGCTGATCCGGGCGCGTGCCGAGGAGGTCACCGACGAGGTGATGGCCGACGTCGTCACCGCCCGCGCCGTGTCAGCCCTGAAGAAGCTCATTCCCCTGACAGTTCCGTTGTTGGCGGACGACGGTGAGCTTCTGCTCCTGAAGGGCCGCAGCGTGGACCAGGAGATCACGGCGGCACGCAAGCTGTTCTCCAAGCATCGTCTGGGCCGTCCCGTGGTGGAGCAGCTGGGAGAGGGACTTCTGGAGGAGACGACGACGGTGCTGCGTTGCCCGCGACGTTGATATCGGCGTGTCCGTCACCGGAGCGCACCGTCACCGGAATGCGAGGACGCGCGGGCGGCCGACCTCGACCTCACCTGGAAGTTGCGGATGCCTCCGGTCAGGGGCGTGTCCTAGACTGCTGGAGGCGCTGACCGCTGGGTCGGCGCCGATGATCGTCGGATCCTTGGGAGGGATGACCTGTGGCGAGCCAGGACAGAACACGCGGCACCGGCGCGTCGACGGGCGAAGCGGCGCAGCAGGCCGCCGAGACCGCCCGTGGATCATCGATCCTCGACGGCATGGACGCGTCATCGCCGCTGGCGGCGGAGCTGGCTGACGAACGGCGACGGCGGCAGGTCCTCTCTGCGACCGAGCTCCAGCGCCCCGAGACCACCCGCACCATCACGGTCTCCAATCAGAAGGGTGGGGTGGGGAAGACCACGACCACGGTGAACCTCGCCGCGGCTCTGGCTGACCAGGGATTCCAGGTCTTGGTGATCGACATCGACCCCCAGGGCAATGCCTCTACGGCACTGGGAGTCCCCCATTCGGCAGACACGGACTCGATCTATGACGTCCTGATCGACGACCTCTCCCTGGCCGACGTCGTGGCCGACTGTCCTGACCTGGACCGGCTGCAGGTGGTCCCGGCGACGATCCACCTGGCCGGCGCAGAGATCGAGCTGGTCTCGCTGGTGGCGAGGGAGCAGCGTCTCCAGCGCGCACTGGACCAGTACCACCGGTACCGCGAGGAGCAGGGGCTGGAGCGTCTGGACTATGTGTTCATCGACTGCCCTCCCAGCTTGGGCCTGCTGACCGTCAACGCCTTTGTGGCGGCGCGGGAGGTGCTCATTCCCATCCAGTGTGAGTACTACGCGCTGGAGGGTTTGAGCCAGCTGCTGAACAACATTCAGATGATTCAGAAGCACCTGAATCCCCCACTCACCGTCTCGACGATCGTGTTGACGATGTACGACGGTCGCACACGTCTGGCCTCACAGGTGGCCGAGGAAGTCCGCGAGCATTTCCCGGAGGCCGTGCTGGACACCCTCATCCCTCGCAATGTGCGGATCTCGGAAGCCCCCTCCTACCAGCAGAGCGTGATCTCCTACGATCCCTCCTCGACGGGCGCCCTGGCGTACCTGGAGGCCGCTGCGGAGATCGTGACGCGGGGAGCAGCCTCCCAGCGCTGATGACGGCCCCGTCATGGGTCCCTTCATGGGCGTGGCCCCGAGAGTTCCACGTGAAACGACGGTCGCTGGCGTCGGCTCACATTGTCATGAGTCATCTTCTTTTGGATCCTGTCCCCACGAGCGGCCTGGGCGAGGGGTGACCCAAGAGCTCTGACCGCGTCTCGTGTGCCCGGGCCAGTCCCCGCGAAGGCGCACGCGATCCACGTGGAACAGGACTGGCGGGATATCAGATCGTCCCATGCGATACCCCGATTCCCAGGACGTCCTCGGAGCTGGTGGCCGCGGCGGTGTCGTGTTCTGTGCGCTGGGAGCCTGTGCACTAGGGTGCCTACCGATCTGGCCGGGGGAAAGAGGGAGCGGATCAGAATCGGATGCTGCGGTCCCCGGCACCCCGGCACCCCTGCACCTCCGGAGCTGGACGGTGAGACGTGACGCTTAGTTGGAGGCCCGTTTCACGTGGAACGCCATCGCATCCCTGGCCGTGCGGCCGGATCGACTGCGCTGCCTCGTCCCGAACGCTGCCCGTCGAAGATCAGGGGCCATCACACCAGCGTCCGCTCGCCGTGAACAGTGAGGGGTGCTGTGCCGGGCGCAGGGCGCCCAGGACGTCGGGTGTTCAGTCGAGGCTGTTTCACGTGGAACGATGCGATTCGGCGCTTCTCATGAGAAGTCCTGAGATGATGGTCCGCTCGTGCGGAGACACTGCCGGAGGGGTACCGCGGCACAGGCGGTGGCGAACGCGGCGCAACGGCGGGCTGATCCGAGGCCGACGGTTCCACGTGAAACCTTGCGATCCATGGCAGAGCGGAGAGGTGCGCGATCCCCCGGGGGTGACGCCTGTCGCGGCTCAGTATACGGACCTGGGAGTCGTCTCTGGTGGCGACATGAAGCGCCCTTCCGGGTCGCGCAACCCACACAGGAGGACCTCCGAGAAGGCTGCGGGCCTCGGAAGAGGCATCCATCTCTGCTGGTGCGGCCCTCCCGTCATGTCAGCCCCGCCGGCTGTGACATCGTTCCACGTGAAACGCTGGGTTGAAGGCTTCAGGAATGATCTCTGCTTCGGGCCGTAGAATAGTCCACGGTCCGGAACGTGGTGAGCCGGCGAGACGAGGAAGGTGGCCTGCAATGGCAGAGCGGAAGAGGCGGGGGCTGGGTCGGGGTCTGGGCGCCCTGATCAACAGCGACTCCCAGGAACAGGAGGCACTGGCCGGTCAGAACCCCGGTGCGGACGACGTTTCACATGAAACCTCCCCCGGTCAGGCGCCATCAGGTGCTGAGCCTGCTGGATCCCCCGTTGAGCGAGGGCATGAGGCGACGGCCCCTCTGGATGGGCGAGTCGACGAGGAGTCGGGCGACGATCATGACATCGGCGCTGCGCGGCAGAGTGACGGTCCATCCGCTCCGGAGACCCCCGACCGCGTGGATGATGACGCATCTCAGGGGGCGAGTGTCGCTGAGACGCCGGAACGACCCATTGACGTCTTCTTCTCTGCGAAGTCGCACTTGGGCACCCAGCGGGTTTCACGTGGAACACGTCCCGGAACGAAGCCCACGACCACCAGCCGACGATCTGGAGCGCGTCGTGCCCAGATGCCGGACGTGATGAGTGAACGCCAGTCCGCACGCACGGCCGGATCCGCTGACTCTCCCGTGAGTAGCGCCTCCCTGCCGCCCTCAGCCACGGTCCGTCCGGAACCTACAGCTGCTGGCTCTGATGCCAGCACGATCGACCACAACGGCGGACGCGGATCTGGGGCGCCAGAGGCCGAGGAACGGGTCGAGTCGGCGGTGGAGCCCCAGCATGCCTGGACGGAGGCCGTCAGCCAGAATGGCCACGGGGGCAGCGTGGATGGTGCCGAGTTCCGTTCCGTCGTCGTGGGGGCCATCCAGCCCAATCCGCGACAGCCCCGCACGGAGTTCGATGAAGAGGACATGGCGGAGCTGGTGCATTCCGTCCGCGAGATCGGTGTCCTGCAACCGATCGTGGTCCGCGAGGTGGGCCCTGAGCAGTACGAGCTGGTGATGGGAGAGCGTCGCTGGCGCGCGAGCATGGCCGCCGAGCGCACGACCATCCCCGCTATCGTGCGGTCCACTCGGGACGACGACCTCCTCCGTGATGCCTTGTTGGAGAACATCCACAGATCCCAGCTCAATCCCCTCGAAGAGGCTGCCGCTTATCGTCAGCTTCTGGACGACTTCAATTGCACTCAGGATGAACTGGCGGAGAAGATCGGTCGCTCACGTCCGCAGATCAGCAACACCTTGAGGCTCATGAAGCTGCCTCCGGCGGTCCAGCGCCGGGTAGCCGCAGGGGTCCTGAGCTCCGGTCACGCGCGGGCGCTCCTGGGACTCTCAAGTGCTGAGGAGATGGAAGAGCTCGCTAAGCGGATCGTGGCTGAGGGCCTGTCGGTCCGGGCGACGGAGGAAGCTGTGACCATGGCGCAGCAGAACCAGGGGAACGGTGTTTCACGTGGAACCACACGGCTGCCGTCCACCGCGCGTTACCAGCAGCTCGATGAGTACGCCGACGCCCTCACGGATCGTCTGGACACCCAGGTGAAGATCACTCTGGGAGCGAAGAAGGGACGGATCGCCATCGACTTCGGCTCGATCGAAGACCTGCATCGCTTGATGGAGATGATCGGCCAGCGAGAGCAGGTGAGCTGATCCCGCGAGGTGCGTCCCACGAGGGATGAGCTTCGAAGGGCAAGCCCACGACAGAGGGCCCGCAACAACCTTCAAAGGTTGTTGCGGGCCCTCTGTGTGATGCCAGGGAACCCTGGCGGAGGCGGGGTCAGCCGAGGAAGTCGGCGAACTCCGTCTCGAGCGCCTGCTTCGGCTTGGCACCGATCGAGGAGATCACGTGCGCGCCATCCTTGAAGCCGTAGATCGCCGGGATCGATGTGATGCCGAACTTGGCTGCGATGGCCGGGTTCTCATCAACGTTGACCTTCACGACCTCCACGCTGTCCGCGTGCTCAGTCGCGAGCTCCTCGAGCACCGGGCCGACCATGCGGCACGGACCGCACCACTCGGCCCAGAAGTCGACGATCACAGGCTTGTCGGCCTGCAGCACGTCCTGGTCGAAACTTGCATCGGTGACACTCTTCAACTCTGCCATGGTGTCTGTCCTTCCGTTGATCGGTGGATTGTCTTGGGGGTCAGGAGGCGGACTCGGCACCAGCGCCGACCAGCCCTGCGGCATCAGCGGCGTCGGAGTCCGCCGCGTCGGCGAGCCAGTGCTCGACGTCGAGAGCGGCGACGCAGCCGGAGCCCGCCGCGGTGATGGCCTGACGATAGGTGGGGTCCAGGACGTCGCCGGCGGCGAAGACGCCAGGCAGTGAGGTCTTCGAGGAGCGTCCCTGGACCTTCACGGTGCCCTCGGACGTGAGCTCGAGCTGGTCCGTGAACAGCTCAACTCGGGGGTCATGTCCGATAGCTACAAACAGTCCTGTCACCTCGAGGGAGGACTCGGTGCCGTCGACCGTGTTGCGCAGCTGAAGGCCCGTCAGCTTGCCGTCACCCTGCACCTCGGTGACCTCGTGGTTCCAGAGGAACTCGATCTTCTCGTTGGCCTTGGCGCGGTCAGCCATGATCTTGGAGGCCCGCAGCTCATCCCGGCGATGGATGACCGTCACCTTGGAGGCGAACTTCGTGAGGAACAGTGCCTCCTCCATGGCGGAGTCGCCTCCTCCGACGACGGCGATGTTCTGCTCGCGGAAGAAGAAGCCGTCGCAGGTCGCGCACCACGAGACACCGTGGCCTGAGAGCGCCTTCTCGCCGGGGACACCCAGCTCGCGGTAGGCGGAGCCGGTGGCCAGGATGACCGCACGGGCGTGGATGACCTCGCCCGAGCCGATCGTGATCTCCTTGATCGGCTGGTCCAGCTTCAGCTCAGTGGCGTCCTCACGGCGGACGTCGGCACCGAAGCGAGCGGCCTGCTCCTCCATCTTCATCATCAGATCCGGGCCCATGACGCCCTCGGGGAAGCCGGGGTAGTTCTCCACATCAGTTGTGTTCATCAGCTCGCCGCCGGTCGTGACGGAGCCGGCCAGCATCACCGGGTTCAGGTTGGCTCGGGCGGTGTAGACCGCGGCGGTGAAGCCGGCGGGGCCGGAGCCCACGATGACCACATCGTGGACCTGGTCGGGAATCTGTTCAGTCACGTCTGCTGAGTCCTTCGCGTCGAAAGTGCGCCGGGGCAGGGCACCGGTCCGGGATCTGTTCCGAGTGGTGAAACCGCCCGGTGGGCATGAAAATTCCAGGCGGTGTCCCGCCCAGCCCTGAGCAGGAGCGCGATGTCAGGGCCCTCGGAAGGTCACTCCACGACGATCTGCGCCACCTGGAGGTTGTACGGCAGCTCCGGGTTGTCCGGCTCGGCACGCTGCGGCAGCTCGGTGGTGTTGATGATGACGTACTGGCCCTCGGCGCCGTCGTCGAGCTCCACTGTGGTCTCGTTCCAGTTCCAGGTGCCCGATCCCACCTGCTGGGCGCCGTCGAGGCTGGCGGAGTCGTTGACGAGCACCTCGAAGGAGCCGCCCTCGGCGTCGCCCTGCTGGGTGATGGTCACCGCGGAGACCTCGGCAGGCTCCTCGAGCTCCAGGACGAGCGCCATCTGGGAGGTGATGCCGCCGAAGCCGGCTGACCCGAAGTTCAGCGTGTTCCAGGAGGTGGAGGTGTCGTCGTCGATGAGGTTCGGCAGCAGCGCGTCGGTCTCATCGTTCAGCCCGGGATCGCTAGTGACCAGGCGGGTCGCCTCGCTCACCGCGATCGGGCCATCGGTGCTCTCGTCTTCCGCGTCCTGACCCTCGTCCGCGCCGTCTCCGCCCTCGGCGGTCTCGTCATCCTCCTCCGCGGGGGCGTCGTCCTCGCCGCTCTCCTCCAGCTCCTGGGCGGCGTCGTCGTCGGCGGTGGTCTGCGGGTCGTCTCCCCCGCGCAGCGCGAGGAAGGCGACGACGGCGGCGACCAGGACCACGGCGACCAGCAGACCCAGCCCGATCCAGCGCCCTGCCCCGGCGCTGTCCTTCGACTCCGTGTCATCGGCCCCGGCGGCCCCGGCGGCCCCGGGAGCGGCGGCGTCCTCCGGGGGGAGCTCCGCAGAGCTGGCGTCCGGCGCAGGCGCGCCCGCGGGCGCGCCAGCTGCGGGGAACGAGGTACGGCGGTCCTCGGAGACTGCTGAGATGAGACCGGTGAAGCTGGGGCTGCCCTCGGTCTGTGCCGGTGCGGCGGCGGTGCCCGCCGGCTGATCCGAGGCCTGCGGGTCAGCAGGGCCATAACCCGGCACCGGCTCCTCCGGCGGGTCGTCGACGACCTCCTCGCCGTCGTCCTCCGCTGGAGCAAGGGAGACAGGTGCTGGGGCAGGGGCCGCCGACGCCTGGGCCGCGTCCTCCTCGAAACCGAAGGGACGCAGGGCGCCGGTGGCGTCAGCGGCGACGCCGAACTGGTCGTGAGCGTCGGCCTCAGGGCTGGGTTCCACGACCTCCATGTCCGCATGGAGGTCCAGCGCGGGCGGCTGCGGAACCTCTGTGGGCTCTGAGGGCCGGGCCGGATCGTCCGCGGCAGAGGCAGTCGGCTCGCTGAGGGAGGACTCGCTGGGGGAGTGCCCGCTGGGAGCCGACCCCTGAGGCGAGGTCGGGCCGCGGAGGGCGGCGGCGCCGGAGTAGACCGGCCCTGATGGTGCCGGGGCGTCTGGAGACGACTGGGCGGCGTCGGAGGGTGAGGGTTCCTGGGCCGCCTGCCGCCTGTCGGCGTCGCGGTCAGTGCCCAGCCGACGGTTCAGCGACTCGGAGACCTTGTTGAGGAACGCAGGACGACGGCGCGAGCGGGCCCCGGACTCCTCCGGGGCCTCGTCCGCCTCGGGCGCCACGTCCTGCAGGCCGGCGTAGTACTCGGCGTCGTCCTCGAAGGTCTCCGGCTCCATGACGCGGGACTGACCGAAGATCTCCGATCCGAGCGAATCGGTGAAGAAGGGCTCCACATACGGTGCGGCATCCGGAACCACGAGATCCAGCAGGTCATTGGGGTGGGTCTGAGTGGAGATCAGGTAGGTGCGGTCCTCGGTGAGGCCGAGGTCCAGGACCTGCACCTCCGAGCTGCGTTCCCCGGTGGCGAGCTCTCGAGCGGAGGTGGCCACCTGCTTGGCGTTCTGGGTGGACGCCAGCAGGATGCTGACTCCGCGGTTCAGCACCTGGTCGATGCCCTCGAAGACGATGTCCTGGTCCGCAGAGGTCACCACATGGTGCGTGATGCGGTAGCGACCTCCCACCACATCGCCGATGCCGAACGGCTGGGCCACGAATCCTCCTGCGTCAGTGATGCTCGATGCGAGCGCTCCACGGGGCGGGCGCCGCCGTCTGGAGGCGCCTGGCGGCCGTGGCACGCCGGCGCCCCTCCAGGTGCGCCCTTCTGGGGCCAGCCTACCGGCTCAGACGTCGCAGAGCCGGGATTCTGCGGGACAGCGGCTCGATGACGTCGGCGAACTCCTTGACCCGCATGGTGCGCAGCATGAGCACGAAGACCACGCTCATCACCGCACCCACCACGGCGCAGGTCACCAGGGCGGCCGGGATGGACTGCCAGGCGAAGCCCCAGGAGTATCCGCCCATCGCCCACAACACTGCGGCGCCAGCCAGTCCCGCGATGACGGCGGCCCACCCGGAGCGGGCGTAGGCCGCCACGACGGTGCGCACGTCATAGTCGCCCCACCGGCGGACCACCCACATGTGGCACAGCACGTACTGGACCACGTGGAACAAGGAGAACAGGCCGATCACCAGGAACGGGAGCACCTCATTGGGTAGGACCAGGGCGCCGCCGTAGGCGCAGCCCAAGCACAGCGCGGCGATGATCGTGTGCACCAGCATCGGGGTGCGGGCGTCCTCAGCTGAGTAGAAGACGCGCATCAGGTAGAAGTTCGCCGAGCGGAACGGCATGCCCAGCGCCAGCAGGATCAGCAGCTGACCGATGGCCGCACCGGAGAGGTGGGCGGTCTCGGCGGAGCCTCCGAAGAGCCGTCCCAGCGGGCCCGCGAGGACGATCACCGCCACCATGGAGAACATGACCGGGATCGCGAACAGCCGCAGCCCCTCGTTGATGATCTCCCGGGCGCGGCCATACCGAGCCAGATCCATGGAGCGGGCCAGCTGGTTGAACAGCACGGTGGCCAGGGACAGCACGAACACCGAATGCGGCAGCACGGTGATCAGCTGGGCGGTGTTGGCGGCGTACTCGCCGGGGACGGAGGCGCCGCCGTCGAGCATCTGCTCACGGCTGGCCGTGGCGCCGGAGATCAGCCGCATGTAGAGCAGGTTGGCGATGTTGCTGATCAGCATGGTGGCCAACGTCCAGGCGGCGATCTGCCCCGTGGAGCGCAGGCCCATGCCCTTCCACCCGAACTTCGGGCGGATGGGAAAGCCGATCTTCATCAACGGCCAGATGAGGATGACGGCCTGGGCGGCGATGCCGATGGTGTGCCCGGCGGCCAGCCAGACCGTCTGCTGAGTGGTCCACTCGGCTGCCTGATCGGTGCCGGCGGTGAAGCGGCCGAACATCACGATGTAGCTGCCGATGACGCCGATGGCGATCAGGTTGTTCAGCACCGGGGCCCACATGTACCAGCCGAACTTGGCATTCGCGTTGAGGATCTGCCCGATCACCGCGTAGAGGCCGTAGAAGAACACCTGGGGTAGGGTCCAGACGGCGAAGGCGGTGCCCAGGGCGAGCATCGGCTCCGTCCAGTCCTTGGTGAGCGCGACCATCAGCGGGTAGGCGGCCAGGGTGAGCAGGATCGTGAACGCCCCCAGGACGATCACCGAGAGGGTCAGTAGGCGGGACGTATAGTCCGCTCCCCGGTCGGGGCGTTTGGCGGCCTTGATCAGCTGTGGGACCAGCACCACGTTGAACATGCCGCCGGCCAGCAGCATGTAGATCACGTTGGGGATCGTGTTGGCCTTCTCGAAGACGTCGGCCACCAGGGCGGTGGAGCCGATCGCCACGGCCAGCAGGGCGGTGCGGATGAAGCCCAGGACGCGGGAGATCAGGGTGCCGGAGGCCATCAGGGCGCTGGCGCGCGCCATGCCGCCCTGGGGGATGTGGGTGTCGGCGGGCTTGTCGCCGTCGTGCTGGCGGCGGTCCTGGTCCTCGGAGGTGTGCGGCATCGGCGACGACTATAACGTGTCCGCGATGACCTGCTGGGCAGCGTTGACGATGCGTCGTTCATTGGGGAACGAGAGGGTGCGCTCCAGGTCGTCCAGGTTCACCCAGGCGACGTCTACGGCCTCGTGGTCCGGGTCGTTCTCCGTGGTGAGCTCGCCGCCGACCGCCTCCAGCAGGAAATGGTGCACCGTCTTGTGCACCCGGTGGGTGGGGACGGTGAACCAGTACTCGATGCTGCCCAGCGAGGTCAGGATGGAACCGGCGATGCCCGTCTCCTCCTCCACCTCACGGACGGCGGCCTGCTCGAAGTCCTCGTCGTTCTCCGGGTGCCCCTTGGGCAGGCACCATTCGAGCCGACCTCCCCGGTTGTACCGGGCGATGATGGCGGCCTCGAAGCCCTGTGCGGCCGGGCGGATCACGACGCCGCCGGCGCTGACCTCTTCCACGGTGGGGAGGTGCCCGCCGCCGCGCGGCGGCTTCGGGACCGGCACACGACGGGAGCCCATCGACACCGTCAGCGGCGTCTGGGGTTCGTCGCCGGTCTCCGTTCCGTTCATGGTGACTACTCTAGCGTCGGTGGAAGGCGCCTACCGATCATCCAGGAACACGTGCTGGGGTGTCGGACAGCGGGAGCGCCGGGGCCTCTCGTTGTTGCTGGGGGCAGTGGGCGCCTAGCGCGGGCAGCAGCTGGCGCCTCAGCGCCTATCTGGCTGTTCGCCTCCCTGGTCTCCTTCAGATGGCGGGGAGATCTCCGCTGCGGTGTGCTGAGCCTGCTGCACCATGGCGACCTCGCGTGTCGAGGTGGACAGCGCCTCGATGAGCGGATCTCGACGGAGTTGGATGACTGTGGCCACCGCCAGTGCCAGGATTACGAAGATGAAGGGTGCGGCGGTGAGGATGACCGTCGTCTGCAGGGCCTGAAGGCCGCCTGAGTAGAGGAGGACGGCGGCCACTGCGCCGGTCAGCACGCCCCAGACCAGCAGCACCTTTCGGCGCGGCTGCATCGTGCCGTCCGAGGAGATCACGGAGAGCACATAGGTGTTCGAGTCGGCGCCGGTGACGAAGTACAGCACCACGAGCACGACGGCGACGACCGAGGTGATCTGGGTCAGCGGGAGCTGATCGAGCAGGGTGAAGAATGCCAGATTGACGTTCTCCGCAGCCGCTTCTCCGATGGCGGTGCCCTCGTTGATGTCCATGTACATGGCGCTGCCGCCGAAGACGGTGAACCAGCCGGCGAACACCAGTGCAGGGACACCCAGCACGACGAAGACGAACTGCCGAATGGTCCGCCCTCGCGAAATGCGGGCGAGGAAGATGCCGACGAACGCGCCCCAGCTGATCCACCAGGCCATCATGAAGTAGGTCCACCACTGCATCCACTCCAGGTCAGTCTCGGTGGCAGGCATCATCATGCTCAGTGCGGTGAAGTCACTGATGTAACTGCCGATCGAGCGCAGGAACATGTGGATGAGGTAAGTGCCGGGACCAGCGATGAACACGAAGATCAGGAGCGCACCGGCGATCACCATGGTGATCTCACTCAGATACCGGATGCCGCGGCTGATCCCGGAGACGGCCGAAGCGGTGAACACCACGGTGACGATGGCGATGATCACGATCTGCGAGGTGGTCGAGGTGATGTCCACACCGGTGATGAGAGTCAGTCCCTGGCTGATCTGTGCGGCACCCAGGCCCAGTGACGTCGTCGTCCCGAAGAGGGTGGCGATGATCACCAGGACGTCGATGGCCTTGCCTGCGGCACCGTCGGCATGCCGCCCCAGCAGAGGCCTCAGCGCCGCCGAGACGAGTCCCTTGTTCCCCAGCCGATAGGTCGAGTAGCCGATCGCCAGTCCGAACAGGGCGAAGACCGCCCAGGCGTGGATGCCCCAGTCGAGGAAGGTGAAGCGCAGTGCGTCCACCACAGCGGTCTGGGTGCCTGGCTCGGACAGCCCATGAGGTGGAGTGAACAGGTGAGATATCGGCTGTGCGACGCCGTAGGTGATCAGTCCGATGCCCATGACTGCGCCCAGCAGCATGGCGATCCAGGCATATGTCGGGTAGTCCGGCCGGGACCCGTCCGGCCCCAGCCGGATGCGGCCGAACCGCGTCACGGCCAGTACGAACAGCAGAACGATCAATGCCAGGGGGATCAGCAGCATCGACCACCCTGTCGTGCTCGTCACGAATCCCAGGGCGATGTTCGAGACCTCGCCGAGCCGATCGGGCAGCAGCGCGCCGACCAGGATGAACATGAGGATGAGGGTGACGGCGACGGAGAACACCGCCGTCGAAGGTCTTCCTCGGGGTGGGGTAGGAGTGTTCTGCCCTCGGGCGGGAGTGCTGGTGTCACGGGACATGAGGGTCTCCGATTCTGTGGCTGCACGGGGTCTCGGCCGACGGACGCGAGAACGAGGTCAGATCTGGGTCAGTCCGTCGCTGTCGAAGAAGCTTCCGGCCTTGTAGAGCATGGGGTCTGCGTCCGTCACCTCGGCATGGCCGACGCGGCAGATGAACACGGTGTGGGTCTTGGCCTGGAACCGGTCGCGGATCTCCGCCTCTAGGGAGGCTGGGGATCCATCGATGAGCGGACTGCCCGCGGGAGCCGGGTGCCAGTCCACCGAGGCGAATTTGTCTGAAGCCTTGGAGGCGAACGTCGCGATGGTCTCGCGCTGCCGGGTGCCGAGGATGTTGATCCCCAGGTGCGTGGCAGAGAACAACGCCGGGTAGGTCGAGGAGCTCTTCTGGATGCACACCAGAACGAGCGGTGGTTCCAGCGACACAGAGGTGTAGGCGTTGACTGCCAGGCCCCGTGGGCGGCCTTCGTCGTCCTGGGTGGTGACCACGGTGACCCCGGTGACGAACTGTCGGTTGAAGGTCTTGAGAATCTCCGGGTCCGGCGAGCCGCTGAGATCGTCCGTGCGGACCGGTTGGACCGGTGATCCTGCGTCGCTGAGGTGACGGATTCCGAGGGAGTGCAGCATCTCGGTGCCGTCCCACGTGACTTCCTCGTGGACGATCTGGCCGTCGTGGAGGGTGATCAGGTTAGTGCCGTAGGTCTTCACTGTCCGGCCTGTCGGAGGGACGCCGAGGAAGGACTCCGTGTGCGTGCCGCGGGTGGACCAGAAGACGACGAGTCGTTCCTCCTCGGCCACGAGGGAGTCGATCGTCGTCTCGATGTCAGGGAACCCTTGGCGGATGCTGAGGATCTCCTCTTCGAGTTCTGCTGCGGTGAGAGTCGCGCCGGAGGAGCGGCTCACGCGTCTGTAGTCGGGGGCCATCAGGTCAGTCAGGGCGGAGACGTCGCCGTGGGTCCAGGCCTGCTGCCAGGCGTACTCAAGGTGATGTGTCGTCAACTGTTGCATGCAACAGACCGTAAGCCAGATCACAATCGTCCGTCAATGATCGAGGGTAGATCGCTCAGAATGCGCGCAAACAAAGCAAACTGGCCAACCGCGCTCGCTTGACCCCTGGGAATCTGGCCAGCTATGTTGCATGCATGACAGATCTCACATCCGAGCCCGCTGTCGACTCCTCGGAGTCGACTTTGCTGGAGAAGGTGCGTGGCCTCGTGGTCAGTGGAGTCCTGCCGCCAGGAGCCTCGGTCTCCGAGATTTCCCTGGCGAAGAAGTTCGAGGTGAGCCGCACCCCCATCCGGGAGACCCTCAAACAGCTGCAGCTCGAGGGACTGGTCGAGATCCGACCGAAGGTCGGCACCTTCGTCCGGGAGCCCACCCGCCGGGAGATCGTCGAGCTGTTCCAGCTCAAGGAGAGTCTGGAGGGCCTCGCCGCCGGCCTCATGGCGCGGCGCGGCCCCGTCCCCGAACTGGACATCCTCGACAAGAACATCGAGGAGTCTGATGAGGCTGCTGCGGCCGACGATGCTGCGAGGTACGCAGATCTAGTGGACGAATTCCACCGGACGATCATCCACGGGGCGGACAACCGCAAGCTCCACGAGCACTACGAGCTGCTGATGAATCAGCTGGCGTTCCACCGCATGGTGATCAGGACTGCGGAACATCCCGGACGGATCCGAGCGTCCACCGCCGAACATCGGACGGTGGTGGAGATGATCCGGGCGAAGGATCACTTTGCAGCGGAGTCCGCGATGCGCAATCACGTCTACGCCTCAGTCCGTGAGGTCCTCACCGATCCGCGGACCGCTACACAGGAGAACTGACCTGGGCGACTCGTGAGCTGAGCCGGCCCCAGACCTCGCCGGTGCACACCGGCAGAAAGGATCCACGATGCGATTCTCCGTTTTTCACGGACAGGGAGCCCCCGGCGACCTGCAGAACTACCAGAAGCACATGCGCGACGCCCGAGAGTATGCCATGGCCGCCGAAGAGGCGGGATTCTGGTCAGCCTGGTACACCGAGCACCACTTCGGGCATGAGGGGCAGGAGCTGATGCCCAACCCGATCTTGATGGGGGTGGACATCGCTGCCCGTACCACCACGCTCAGAATCGGCCAGGCCGCCTCCATCGTCACATTCTGGCATCCGCTGCGCCTCGCCGAGGACCTCGCGCTGCTGGACCAGCTCTCAGGAGGACGTCTTGAGGTCGGTGTCGGACGTGGGCTGTACGGACGAGAGGCCGTCAACCTCAACCCTGCCGCCGACCCGCGGGACCAGCAGAAGAACCGGGCCCTCTTCGAGGAGACCATGGAGGTCCTCAAAAAGGCCTGGGGCAACGAGTTCTTCAGCCACACCGGCGAGTTCTTCGAGTTCCCCGCTCCGGGGGTGCAGTGGAGCCACCCGATGTCCCCGGCCACGCCGGAGTTCACACAGGAGGGGGAGATCACCCGGCTGCAGCTGGTGCCCCGGCCGATGCAGCAGCCGCATCCGCCCATCTGGCAGGTCATCGACTCGCCGCGGTCCATCATCAACGCTGCCGCAGAGGGCACCCAGGCGATTTTCTGGATGCCGCCGGTCTCCGAGCTTAAGGGGCGCTTCGAGCTCTATCGTGACAAGGCCTCCAAAGCTCAGGGGCGTGAGGTTCAACTGGGTGAAGGCATTGCGCTGGTCAGGGATGTTTACGTCGCCGACACGATGGAGCAGGCCCGTCGCGAGTTCGAAGAGGCGGTCATGAACACCTACCGCTGGGTGACGCACTGGAGGGGCCTGGGCAACCTCATGGAGGCGGACGAGGAGCTCACTGAGGAGCACACCCTCGACTTCGACATGCTCATGGAGCGCAACATGCTTGTCGGCACCCCCGAATACGTGCGGGAGAAGATCGAGGAGCTTCAGCGAGAGGTCGGGCTCGAACACCTGATGCTCTGGACCACGCACCCGGGCCTGAAGCATGAGCATGCGATGCGGAGCCTGGAACTCTTCTCCACTGAAGTGATGCCGCACTTCGTCCAGCAGACCGCCGAGGCAGGACAGCCTCGATGAGCGTCATCCCCGTGCCGGACGCAGCCGACCTCGGAGTCCGGAAGATCGTGTGCCACATCGAGGAGACACTCTCCGAGGCTGGAGAGCCGCCCCACCGGCCGGCTCTACGCGCCACAGCCGCCGCGGTGCTGCGTAACCCCTGGATCGGCACGGGCCACGCAGAGGACCTCGGACCGGAAGCACGCCGGGTCGCCCCCCGTCTCGCACAGCTGCTCACCGGTCAGCTCATCAGCAGGCTCGGCGGAAGTGACCGCATCGAGGCGTTCGGCAAAGCCGCCGTCGTCGGGCTCGGTGGAGAGCTGGAGCATGCGGGGGCACTGATCCACACCCCCTACTTCGGCAACATCGTCCGTGAGCATCTAGAGGGCACCTCGGTGCTGTGCTTCGCTGACGAGCGCGCTGAGGCCGGCCAGCCGCTGGTGGTGCCGATGTGGCACAAGACCCACGCGACCAGTCGCAGCCACTATCAGACCACCAGCGTCAGGGTCGGTGACGCCCCGTCACCAGAGGAGATCGTCCTCGTCGTCGCCGCCTCCACCGGACCACGTCCCCATCCACGGCTCGGTGACCGCACCACTGACCCCGTCGTCACATCAGAAATCCTCAGAGGAGTCCAGGAATGACCATCCGGAAGATCACCACCATCATCGAAGAGATCCACCACGAAGGCGGGCGTGTAGTCGAACCTGCGGCGCGCGTCGCGGTGGTCGCCGCTGTCATCGAGAACCCTTGGCGCGGGCAGGGCTTCGTCGACGACCTTCAGCCGGGCATCGAAGCCACGGCCTCAGAGATCGGCGCCTTGCTGGCCCCCCGGGTCGTCGACGCGCTCGGAGAGACGGTCGAGGCCTATGGAAAGGCCGCGATCGTCGGGCTGGACGGTGAGGTGGAACACGGCTCAGCGCTGATCCACACGCTGAAGTTCGGGGACCACTTCCGTCAGGCGACCCAGGCGAGCACCCTGCTGCCAGCTGTCGAGAAACGGGGGCCGGCGGGTGTCCTCTTCGACATTCCGCTCAAACACATCACCGATGCGACGATCCGATCCCATCATCAGACGATCGAAGTGCGGGTCCCCGATGCGCCACACCCCGGAGAGATCGTCATCGCGCTCGCAGCAGCAGCTCAGGGGCGTCCTCAGCAGCGACTCGCGGACCTGTCGACGGAGCAGTGATGGTCGACGACGAGGCGATCCCCATCGTCTTGCTCCACGGCGTCGGACTGGACAGCTTGATCTGGAGCGACCTCCAGGCGGCACTGGCCGCCAGAGGTCGCCGCAGAGTGGAGACGGTCGATCTGCCCGGTCATGGGGTCCAGCCGCCGCTTGACGCATCTGTGACGTTGGACGATCTCGTCGAGGACCTGGCGCAGCGACTGCCCGATCGGATGCATCTGGTCGGCTTCTCCATCGGAGCGCTCATCGCAGCGCGTTTCGCTCGGCGTCACCCGCAGCGAGTCCTGAGTCTGACCTGTATGAGCTCGGTCTATGGCCGAACCCCTGAGCAGGTCAGCTCGGTGCGTGAGCGGCTCGACCACGCCGCCCGGGACTTCGAGGGCAGCGTCGAGGCCTCGCTGCGTCGTTGGTACCCGAGGGGCACCCCGGTCCCGTCCGATCGGATCGAGGCCACCCGCCAGGTCCTGCTGGCCAACGACGTCACGTCGTATCTGAGGGTCTACGAGGTCTTCGCCTCCGCGGATCAGCAGATCGTCCAGGACGTCCCCCAGCTGGAGATCCCCATCCTGGCGATCACCGGGTCAGAGGACCCCGGGTCCACCCCTGACATGAGCAGACGCCTGGCCGCGGCCGCAGTCGACGGGCGCGTCGTCGTCGTCGAGGGAGCCCGACACATGCTGCCCGTCGAACGCCCCGACCAGCTGGCCGAGACACTGATGAGATTCCTCGACGACAGGACAGGAGCACGCCATGACTGAACGACACGGACACTTCATCGGAGGCGAGCAGGTCGATCCGATCGAGGGCGGATACTTCGAGAGCCGGAACCCCGCGACCCTGGAGATTCTCTATGAGGCGGCTCGCGGGACCGCAGCGGACGTGGACCGGGCTGTCCGGGCAGCCCATGCCACGTACTCCGACCAGCGATGGAGGGATCTCTCGCAGACCCGGCGCGGGCATCTGCTGCGACGGCTCGGCGATCTCATCGCCGAGAACGCCGACGAGCTGGCTCGGTACGAATCCCTGGACAACGGCAAGCTGCTCCGCGAGATGCGCGGTCAGATGGGATCTCTGCCGGAGTACCTCTACTATTATGCGGGCCTGGCCGACAAGATCCAGGGCGACCAGATCCCGACCAGTTCGCCGCTGATGCTGAACTACACCATGCGTGAACCGCTGGGCGTGGTCGGAGCGATCACCCCGTGGAACTCACCATTGACACTCACGACGTCGAAACTAGCTCCGGCGCTCGCGGCGGGGAACACTTTGGTCATCAAACCCTCTGAGCACACGACCCGGTCAATTCTGCGCCTGGCGGAGCTGGCCCTGGAGGCAGGGTTCCCCGCGGGAGCCGTCAACGTCGTCTCCGGCTTCGGGGCCGAGGCAGGGCAGCCCCTCGTGGACCACCTGACGATCGCGAAGGTCTCGTTCACCGGATCCACAGCGACCGGCTCAGCGATCGGTGCCTCCGCCGGGTCCCGGTTCATCGGCTGCACTCTGGAACTCGGCGGCAAGAGTCCCAATATCGTCTTCGATGATGCGGACGTCTCGAACGCCGCCATGGGAGTCGTGGCCGGTATCTTCGCGGCCGCGGGGCAGACCTGCATCGCCGGCAGCAGGGTCTTTGCGCACCGGAGCGTCTACGACGAGCTGCTGGAGAAGGTCTCCGAGCGAGCTCAGAGCATCATTATCGGTGACCCGTTGCAGGATGAGACCGAACTGGGCCCCCTCGCGTTCGCAGCTCAGCGGGACAAGGTCGCCTCCTACGTGGAAGCAGGAGTGGCGGAAGGCGCCCGTGTGCACACCGGCGGATGCCGACCCGATACCCAGCTGCCCGGCTACTTCTACGCCCCCACCGTGCTCACCGACGTCACCCACGACATGCGAGTCGTCCGCGAGGAGATCTTCGGCCCGGTCGCAGCGGTCATGCCGTTCGACACCGAAGAGGAGGTCCTCCGCCTGGCCAACGACACCGAGTTCGGGCTGGCCGCCGGGGTCTGGACTCGCGATCTCGCCCGCGCCCACCGGATGTCCCGGGGGCTCGATGCCGGCACCGTGTGGGTCAACACGTACCGCGCAATGTCGCCGACGTCTCCGCGACAGGGGTTCAAAGCCAGCGGGGTTGGCGTCGAGCACGGCACGGAAACAATCCGTGACTACACGCGCCTGAAGAGCGTGTGGGTCAACACCGACGAAGGTCCCGTGGCGGATCCCTTCGTCATGCGCAGCTGACAGGAGTTGACATGCCGCTGATCGAGGTGTCCATCGCTGTCGGCCGATCGCCGGAACAGCTGAGGAGTCTGATCTCCGCGCTGCACCGCTGCGCCGAGCAGGAGGTGGGAGCCGCCCCGGAGAACACCACGGTGATCCTGCGGGAGGTGCCGACCACGCATTGGTCGAAGGCGGACAGGACCATAGAGGAACGCAGGTCCGAGCCTGCCGCGGGTCCATGACACTGCCGCGCGCCCGTGAGCAGGATCAGCCTGTGGGAAACTGTCTCTGTCATGCCTTATCTCCCTGCTGGATTTCCCGACGGCGCCTGGCTGCCCGACGTCGTCGTCGCACTCGGTGAACAGTTCGCCTCCCACGGCCATGAGCTCTCCCTGGTGGGCGGGCCCGTGCGTGACCTCTTCCTGGGGCGCACCTCCCCCGATCTGGACTTCACCACGGACGCCACCCCGGATGAGATCATCGCCGCCGTCGCCGGCTGGGCGGATGCGCACTGGGACATCGGCCGGGACTTCGGCACGATCGGGATCCGCAAGGGCGACGACACCATCGAGGTGACCACCTACCGGGCGGAGGCCTATGATCCGGCCTCCCGGAAGCCGCAGGTGCAGTTCGGCACGAACCTGGCCGATGACCTGGTACGCCGCGACTTCACGGTCAATGCGATGGCGCTGCGGCTGCCGTCCTGGGAGCTGGTCGATCCGCACGGCGGGGTGAAGGACCTGGTGGCCCAGCGGCTGCGGACTCCGTCCACGCCGGAGGAGTCCTTCTCCGACGATCCGCTGCGCATGATGCGTGCCGCCCGCTTCGCCTCCCAGCTGGGGCTCGACGTCGCCGACGACGTCCGCGCGGCCATGACCGCGATGGCCGGAAGGCTGGAGATCGTCTCCGCGGAGCGGGTGCGTGAGGAGCTGGTCAAGCTGATCTGCGGGGCGCATCCACGGATCGGAGTGGACCTGCTGGTGGAGACCGGGCTGGCCGACGTCGTGATCCCCGAGGTTCCGGCTCTGAAGCGCACCGACGACGAGCACCGTCGGCACAAGGACGTCTACCAGCACTCTCTGCAGGTCATGGAGCAGGCCGCCGGCCTGGAGACCGACGACGACGGTCCCGTCCCCGGCCCGGACTTCATCCTGCGCTTCGCGGCCCTGATGCACGACGTCGGCAAGCCGAAGACCCGGCGCTTCGAACCCGGCGGCGGGGTCAGCTTCCGGCACCACGACGTGGTCGGGGCCAAGCTGACGCGGAAGCGGATGCAGGCGCTGCGGTTCGACAAGGACACCATCAAGGCCGTCACCCGGCTGGTGGAGCTGCACATGCGGTTCTACGGCTACGGCGACGCCGGCTGGAGCGACTCGGCGGTGCGGCGCTACGTCACCGACGCCGGCGATCAGCTGGAACGGCTGCACCGGCTGACCCGCTCCGACGTCACCACCCGCAATCGGCGCAAGGCCGAGCGGCTCGCCCACGCCTATGACGACCTCGAAGAGCGCATCGCGGTGCTCGCCGAGCAGGAGGAACTGGCCAAGATCCGGCCACACCTCAACGGCGAGCAGATCATGGATGTCCTGGGGATCCCGCCCGGACCGCAGGTGGGGAAGGCGTACTCCTTCCTGCTGGAGCACCGGATGGAGAACGGTCCGGTCGCAGAGGACGAGGCTGTGCTGGTGCTCAAGGAGTGGTGGGCGGAGCAGGAGTGAGGTCGAAGCCTCCCCAGCCGACTTCCATTCCCTCCAGACGCACCCTGTGAGAACCTGAGAACGGACTTGGTATACCGCACGAGGGGAGTCGACTCATGAAGAAGACACTGGCTGGCCTGGGGGCCTTCGCACTGCTGGCGACCACGGCCTGCGCTGAAGGGGAGGACGGCGCGGACGTCGACGAGGACGTCAACGACGCCGCTGAGGCCGCTGACACCGACGACGACGGCGCGACGTCGGACGACGCGGCTGCCGAGGATGCGGAGACGGATGAGGACTGCGCGGTCCTCGAACATGCCATGGGTCTGCGCTGGCAGCAGCAGAGCGCGGAGGCCAAGGCCCTGCAGGCGCAGACCTACCGCCTGGCGGAGCAGCGCCTGGAGGAGCTCGTCGACGAGGCCGACGGCGAGGATCTGGCGCTCATCACCGACCTGGACGAGACGGCAGTGGACAACTCCGAGCTGCTCGCTCGGGACATGGCCCAGTGCCACGACTACACCGACTGGGAGACCTGGGACCACTGGGAGCGCGAAGGCACGGCCCGCGTCATCCCCGGCGCCCTGGAGTTCTTCGAGCGTGCCGATGAGCTGGGCGTGACGATCGTCTACCTCTCCGACCGCACGGAGGAGAACCTCGATGACACTCTCGCCATGCTGGAGGAGCTGGAGTTCCCGCAGGTGGAGGAGGACCAGGTCCTGCTGCTGGGTCCGCCCAAGCAGGAGCGCCGGGAGTCCGTGGAGGCCGAGTACGAGCTGATCATGCAGCTCGGCGACACTCTGCATGACTTCCATGAGGGGTACGCCGGCGCCGACCTGGAGGAGCAGCACGACCTCATCGAGGAGCACGCCGACCGGTGGGGCGACGACTGGTTCGTCCTGCCCAACCCGACCTACGGCTCCTGGCAGGAGGCCGAGCTCGACGAATGGGACGCCGAGATGGAGTTCGGCACCTACGACGAAGAGGGCAACCACTGAGGGGCTGACGTCGCTGACCTCGCTGGTCTCCGGCCGGGGCATCTCTCGGCCGGAGACCGGATCGCCCCGTGGGTTGTGGCCGGGCCGCGACGTGACGTCCGTCAGCGCCGCTGATCCAGCACCGGCGGGTTCCGCACGACGTCGCTCTCCGGCCGGTACATGTCCCGCACCACCACGGCCATGATCCACAGGGTCGCGGCCATGTGGCCCAGCACGGCCAGCACATAGACGCCGTCGGCCATGCTGTGCTGCGGCTGGTGGTCCCCGACGACGCCGGCCAGGTACATCCACACCGCCCAGAAGTGCAGGAACTCCGCGGCCTGCCAGATCAGCACGTCCCGCCACCGAGGCGCGGCCAGGGCGATCAGCGGGATCAGCCAGATCATGAACTGCGGCGAGTAGACCTTGTTGACCAGCGCGAAGGCCGCGACGATCAGCAGGAGCAGCTGGACGGTCCGCGGCGGGACGGGAGCCTTCGCGCCGAGGATCAGCACGCCGAGGCAGCAAGCCACGAACAGCGCCAGGCTCAGAGTGGAGATCAGCTCCGGCGCCGGCCCGCTGCCGCCCTGACCCTCGGCGAGCACCTGCCAGATGTGCCAGATGGAGGAGTACCCAGCGCCGCGCTCGGCGGAGAACGCCCAGAACTGGGACCAGTTCTCCGGGCTGACGAGCATGGCCGGGAGGTTCAGGGTCACCCAGGCGAGGACGGCGGCGCCCAGTGTGCGCCCGAACGCGCTCCACGGCAGGCCGTCGCGGCGCACGGCGAGCACGAACACCGCCCCCAGCAGGAACAGGGGGAACAGCTTGAAGGAGACTCCCACTCCGATCAGGGCGCCGGCGGTCAGGTGCTGTCCGCGCTGGTGCGCCAGCAGCGCCAGCACCAGCGCGGCCGTGGCCCAGAGGTCCCAGTTGATGCCCGCTCCGTAGATGATCGCCGGGGAGGTGGCCACGATCGCCGCGTCCCAGGGGCGTCGCCCGGCCGCTCGCATCACGGCCAGCACCAGCACGAACCAGGCCAGGGCGGCACCCAGGAAGGTCACGTCCCAGTACAGCAGGGACAGGCGGCCCTCCCAATACACCAGCGACGGCGCCAGCGTGCTCGTCACGGCGTCCACCCCGTGGGTGACCAGGGCGGCCAGCGAGGCCAGCAGGGAGGTCAGCACCGGGTACTCGAACCAGGCGCCGTCGACGAACGGCGCCCACGGGTCCTGCGCGAGCCCACGCTGCACATACAGCGCAGAGACGTCCGAGTAGCAGCCATGGTGGTACACGCCCACGCCCACCCAACCCTCGGCGCGGCAGTGCTGCATGGTCAGCACCGAGAGCAGCACGGCCACGGCGGTCATCACCAGCAGCGCGCGCGTCACGGTTCGATGACGCGAGGGCCGGAGCCGGGCACCGGCCGGGCCGCCCAGCCGGTCGGAGAGCAGCCGCAGCAGCGGGTCGGACCGGGTGGGGGCCACGGTCGCGCCGACGCCGACGCCGACGCGGACGTCGTCGTCGTCGTCGCTGGCGCGGGCTGCTGGAGGGGGTCTCATCGCCACCACTCTATGACTCGGTCACGTCCGTGGTCCTCCGCCGGGCGCCGGTGCTGATGAGGAATAATGGCGGCTCGACGGGCGTCCGTCTATGACGCCTTGAGACCTGAGCCGAGTTTCCTGAGGAGCATACCTGTGGCCACCAACCCCATCCGCGTCGCCGTCGTCGGCGTCGGCAACTGCGCCGCCTCCCTGATCCAGGGTGTGGAGTACTACAAGGACGCCCCGGCCGACCAGCAGGTGCCGGGCCTGATGCACGTCCAGTTCGGCGACTATCACATCTCGGATGTGCAGTTCGTGGCGGCCTTCGACGTCGATGAGGCGAAGGTGGGGCTGGACCTCTCCAAGGCGATCGGTGCGAGCGAGAACAACACCATCACCATCGCCGACGTCCCGCCCACTGGTGTGACGGTCCAGCGCGGACCCACCCTGGACGGGCTGGGCCGCTACTACCGGGAGACCATCACCGAGTCCTCCGCCGCGCCGGTGGACGTGGCCGAGGCGCTGAAGGCCGCCGAGGTCGACGTCGTCGTCTGCTACCTGCCGGTGGGCTCCGAGGAGGCCGCCCGGCACTACGCGCAGGCCGCCATCGACGCCGGCGCCGCCTTCGTCAACGCGCTGCCGGTGTTCATCGCCGGCACCGAGGAATGGGCGCAGAGGTTCACCGACGCCGGCGTGCCGATCGTCGGTGACGACATCAAGTCCCAGATCGGCGCGACGATCACCCACCGTGAGCTGGCCGCGCTGTTCGAGTCCCGCGGGGTCATCCTGGACCGCACCTATCAGCTCAACGTGGGTGGCAACATGGACTTCAAGAACATGCTGGAACGCGACCGGCTCGAGTCCAAGAAGGTCTCCAAGACCCAGGCGGTCACCTCCAACACCAGCGCGGACCTGCAGGCCGAGGATGTGCACATCGGACCCTCCGACTACGTGCAGTGGCTGGACGACCGCAAGTGGGCCTATGTGCGCCTGGAGGGCCGCAACTTCGGTGACGCCCCCGTGGCGCTCGAGTACAAGCTGGAGGTCTGGGACTCGCCGAACTCCGCGGGCGTGATCATCGATGCGCTGCGGGCGGCCAAGATCGGCCTGGACCGTGGCATCGGCGGCCCCCTGGTCTCGGCGTCGAGCTACTTCATGAAGTCTCCGCCCGAGCAGCTGCACGACACGGTCGCCCGGGAGCGGGTGGAGGCCTTCATCCGTGGAGAGGTGGAGCGCTGAGGATCATCCTTCGGAGGGATGAGCCGCGGTGGCAGCCTGCCTAGGCTGAGTGCCATGAGCGGACAGCAGCCGGACGGCCCCCTCGGCACGCAGCCCCACACCCCCGACGACGGCGGCGCGCCGCGGGCCGCCGGTGAGCCCGCCCAGCCGGCACGGCCGCCGCGGCTCGTCGCCGTCGACGCCCTGCGAGCCGTGGCGCTGCTGGGCATCCTGGCGGTCAACATCTGGTTCTTCGCGGAGCCCGGGCAGCTGACCACCGGCGAGTTCCACCGGGAGATCCAGGGCCCCGGCGACCAGCTGGCGGCCTTCACCGCCACACTGCTCTTCGAGGCGAAGTCCTATGTGGTCTTCTCCTTCCTCTTCGGGCTGTCCTTCGTGATGCAGTGGGCCTCGGCCCACCGGGCCGGGGTCTCCGAAGTGGGCCGCTCGGTGCGCCGTTTCGTCATGCTGGCCGTGCTCGGTGTCCTGCACGGCATCTTCCTCTTCGTCGGCGACATCCTGCTGGCCTACGCGCTGCTGGGCTTCGCGCTGCTGGGCATGCGGCGGGTGCGCACCCGCACCGCGCTGATCGTCGCCGGCGTGCTCTACGGGGCGGTCACCCTGTTCCTGTTCGGCATCGCGGCGCTGGTGCTGCTGGCCGAAGGGACCCCCGGCTTCGACGAGGCTATGACGCTGCCCGGTGACGCCGACGCCGCCGTCGCCGCCTACACCGGGACCATCGGCTCGTATCTGGGCTTCCAGCTGGAGGCCTACGCCACCATGGCTCCCATGATCATCTTCGGGCAGGGGCTGATGGCCTTCGCCGCGTTCCTCATCGGACTGGTGGTGGGGCGCTCGCAGCTGTTGGAGCGCATCGTCGGCCGGGACGTGCCGACCGGCCGCCTGGTGGCGATCATGCTGCCTGCACTGGTGGTGGGCCTGCTGATCTCCGGGGCTGCGGCCTGGATCGATTGGGGTGCCCCGGGGTCGGTGCCCACGGAAGAACCCGGCATGGGAGTGATGCTCCTGGCCCAGGCCCTCACCCTGGCCGGCGGGCCGGTCCAGTCCTTGGGCTACGTGATCCTCGCGCTGCTGGTCTTCCGCAGCCCGGCCTTCGGCTGGCTCACCGCCGCCCTGGCTCCCGCCGGACGCATGTCGCTGACCAACTACCTCGGCCAGTCCCTGGTGCTCGCCGTGGTGTTCTCCGCGCTGGGCCTCGGCCTGGCCGGTGAGCTCACCGCGCTGCAGATCGGCGTGATCGTGCTCGGGCTGTGGGCCGTCCAGCTGCTGCTCTCCCGGCTCTGGATGGCCGGCTTCCGCACCGGGCCGCTCGAGGCCCCGCTGCGGGCGATCACCTACGGCCGGGCTCCCCGCTGGCGGTGAGGCGACGCGGCCCACGGAGGTCCCCTCAGCCGGAAGGATGACCCGCCCGCCGTCGTCGCGGACCGGAGACGCAGAAGATCACCCCACAGGCTGAAGCCTGCCAGCCCACCGGCCCGTAGCGTGAGGGACACCATCACCACCATCAGGGAGGGTCCCGATGATCACCGCCGAGGCGCTGACCAAGGTGTATCGGGCCGGACGGTCCGGACCTCACCGGGCCGTGGACGCCATCAGCTTCACCGCCGAGCCCGGACGGGTGACCGGGTTCCTGGGCCCCAACGGGGCGGGCAAGACCACCACCATGCGCCTGGCCATGGGGTTGGACCGGCCGACCTCGGGCAGCATCACCGTCAACGGCCTCCCCGTCGGACGGCATGCCGCCCCGCTGCGTCAGGTCGGCGCGGTGCTCGACGCCGGCGCCACCCACCCGGGTCGCACGGGTCGCCAGCATCTGCGAGTGCTGGCCAGCACGCACGGGATCGCCCGACGCCGTGTGGACGAGGTCATCGAGATGACTGGACTGGGCTCGGTGGCCGACCGTCGGGTGAAGGGCTACTCCCTGGGGATGAATCAGCGTCTCGGCATCGGTGCCGCGCTGCTGGGTGACCCTGCCACCCTGATCTTCGACGAGCCCGTCAACGGGCTCGACCCCGAAGGGGTGCGCTGGGTCCGGCAGCTCGCCCGGCAGCTCGCCGCCGAGGGCCGCACTGTGCTGCTGTCCTCCCACCTGATGTCGGAGATGTCGCAGACCGCCGACCACCTGATCGTGCTCGGCCGGGGCCGCATTCTGGCCGACATGCCCCTGGCGGACTTCATCGACGCCGCCGGCGGGACCAGGGTGCTGGTGCGCAGCGAAGACGCCACTGAGCTGATGACGGCGCTCTCGGCGGAGGATGTCACCGTCACCGCCCATGACGCCGAGACCTTCGAGGTCGTCGGGCTCGACGCGCGGACCATCGGCCGGCGCGCCCGCGAGATCAGCGCGGCGCTGCATGAGCTCACCCCGCTGCGCACCTCCCTGGAGGAGTCCTACCTCCGGCTGACCCACGACGCCGTGGAGCACCGCAGCGGCGGCCTCACCCCCTCCAAGCCGGCCCTCACAAGCCCGGGCGCCACGAATGCGGCCGGCACAGTCCCGGCCCTCACAAGCCCGGCCCTCACCGGTCCCGCGACGGCGGACCGAACCGCCGAGCAGGACGGAGAGCACTGACATGACCCCGGAGACCTCCGCCGCCGCCCAGCACCCACGTCTCAACACCGCCAACGGCACGGCCCCGCGGCCCACCCGACGCCAGCACGACGTCGACCCCACCCTGAAGGGCCTCAGCCACCTCCGGGTGCTGAGCTCCGAGCTGCAGAAGATCCTCACGATGCGGGCGGCCTGGTGGCTCGGCGTCGGGGCCCTGCTCCTGGTGCTGCTCTTCGCCTGGATCTCCGCCATCAGCCTCAGCAGCATGCTCCGCTGGCAGCAGGAGGACCCGCTCTCCGCCCCTCCCGAGCGGGTCATGCGCGACATGGCCCTCGAGACCCCGCTGACCGGTCTGGCCTTCGCCGCCATCCTGGTCGGCTGCATCGGAGTCATCGCGATCACCTCGGAGCACGCCACCGGATCCCTGCGCTCCTCACTGGCCGCCGTGCCGCGGCGGACCCTGCTGTACACGGCCAAGGGTCTCGCCGTGGCGCTCGTGCTCGGTGCCCTCACCGCGGTGCTGATCCTCGGGATCCTGCTGATCGCGGTGCCCACCGCCGCCACCCACGGGCTGGCGCCGGATCTCACCGCCGGCGAGACCTGGCATCGGCTCATCACCCACTGGGCCGGCGTCGTGCTGGCCGGTCTCATCGGTTTCGGGCTCGGTGCGGTGCTGCGCAGCACGGCCGGAGGGATCGTCACCCTGGCGATCCTGCTGTTCGTGCTCCCGATGTCCCTGGAGATCCTCCTGGCGATGGCCGGGGACTCCGCGCTGATCGAGACCCTGCACCGGTGGCAGTTCGCGAACCTGATGACCAGCTTCACCGTGCCCGACCCGCAGCTCTCCGACCAGATGAGCACCCTGACCGCGGGCCTGGGGATGGTGGCCTGGACGGCGGCGGCGACGGTCGCCGGCGGCCTGCTGTTCCGGCGTCGTGATGCTTGAGGCACAGGCACCCTGTGCCGACTGCATGGACGCGTAGGCTCGAGACCATGAGCACGACGCCGCCGGAGACGCCCGCCGAGCAGCCCCCCGGGTGGCAGGACCTCGGCCTGGTCCGCCGCCGGGGGATGCGCGGCTGGTTCCGACGTCACCCCCGGACGATGAACGTCGTCGTCTCCGCGATCTACCTGCTGTTCTCGGCCTGGACCCTGCCCAGCGCGTTCATCGACATGGGCGCGCACGGCTGGTGGGTGGGTGTGGTCCAGGTGATCATCGCCGTCGTCCTGCTGTTCCGCCACCGGTGGCCGCTGGGGACCGCCGCGGTGGTGATGCTCGGCGAGGCGGCCGGGGTCTTCATCTACCCCTGGCAGGGCTCCCAGATGCTGGGCCTGTGCTTCGTCGTGTACTGCATCGGTCTGCACCGGGGTCTGACCTGGGGTCTCGGTGTCGGGCTGCCCGCCACCCTGGCGGCCTACCTCCCTCTGCTGCGGGTGGACGCCTGGCTGGACCGCTATGAGTTCAACTACTGGGAGGAGGTCTTCGGCGTCTACTCCTCCCCGCAGGAGTCTCTCGTGCCGCTGGTGATCATCATGGTGCTCTCCGCGGGGATCGCCGCGGGCATCGGAGCCGCGGTGCGTCGCGGACGCAGCCATGAGCGGGAGATCCTCGAGTGGGCCGGTCACACCCGTCAGCTGGCGCAGGTCGCCGAGCGCAACCGGATCGCCCGGGAGATGCATGACGTGGTGGCCCATTCGTTGTCGGTGATGATCTCCCTGGCCGACGGCGCCCGGGTGGTGGTCCGCCGGGACCCCGAGCGGGCCGCCGAGGTCCTCCACGAGGTGTCCAGCACCGGCCGCACCGCCCTGGCGGACATGCGCCGGGTCATCGGGGTCCTCAAGCAGGGCGACGGCGTGGATCAGGCGCTGCGTCCGGCGCAGGAGTCCCTGGAAGAGCTCTACGAGGGCTTCCGGCAGGCGGGACTCCCCCTGACGGTCACCATGCAGGGTCCGCCGCTGCCCGACGATGCCGCCTTCGGACTCACGGTGCACCGGATCATCCAGGAGTCGCTGACCAACGTGCTGCGCTATGGTCGGCAGGTCAGCGCGGTGGAGGTCCGGATCGAGCACCAGCCGGGCCGCACCGCCGAGGAGGTCGAGGAGCTGCGCGCCCAGGGTCTGGACGAGCAGGAGCAGGCGGCGCTGGGGATGAGCAGCGCCAGGCAGGTGGTCCTCACCATCACCGACGACGGCCTCTCCCCGGAGGTGGGCCACCGGGCCCCCTCGGTGGGCTCGGGCCAGGGGGTGCGAGGGATGAACGAACGGGCGGCCTTCTACAACGGGTCCGTCTATGCCGGGCCCGGCCGGCATCGTGGATGGATGGTCCGCGCGGTGCTGGAGCCGCCGCCGAGCTCCTCGACGCCGTCATGGGCGTCCGGCGAGTCCGGCTGAGGAGACTGGACGGACGGGCCGTCGCCGTGGGGGAATGACCGTGATGAGGGGCGCCGCGGACGAGCGGCGCGGAGAATGAGGGGCACCGAGGATGAGGAGCAGGATGGATCAGCACGCTGACGCGCTCGAGCAGGCCACCGAGCGGACCGGGCCGGTGCGGGTGATGCTGGTGGACGACCAGCACCTGCTGCGCATGGGGTTCCGCCTCATCCTGGAGGGCGAGGAGGACCTGGAGGTGGTCGCGGAGGCCGCCGACGGCGTCGAGGCCTTGGAGCTGATGCGCACCCTGCCGGAGGAGCAGCTCCCGCAGGTGGTCCTGATGGATGTGCGCATGCCGCGCATGGACGGCATCGAGGCCACCGGACGGATCGTCTCCGACCACCCCTGCGCCCGAGTGATCATCCTGACCACCTTCGACCTGGATGAGTACGCCTTCTCCGGGCTGCAGGCCGGCGCCAGCGCCTTCCTGCTCAAGGACGTCGCCCCGGAGGACCTGGTGGGCGCCGTGCGGGTGGTGGCCGAAGGCGACGCCGTCGTCGCGCCCCGCATCACCCAGCGGCTGCTGGAGACCTACGTGCGCCGGCCTGCTGGGTCCGACGACGGCTCACCGGCCGCGTCCCAGCAGGGGCCGGCTTCCCCGCCCGTCGCCTCGTCGAGCGCGGCTCCCCAGCAGTCCGGCACCCAGCAGTCCGCCACTCAGCAGTCCGGGGGTGGGCAGTCCGGCGGTGAGCGACCCACCGGCGAGCAGATCGCCGCGGCCCTCGACGACGGCGTGGTGCGCGAGCCGCTCACCCAGCGCGAGACCGAGGTGCTCTTCGCCGTCGCGGAAGGGCTGTCCAACGCGGAGATCGCCGGTCGGTTCTTCCTCTCCGAGGCCACGGTGAAGACCCACGTGCGCCGCATCCTCACCAAGCTGCAGCTGCGCGACCGGGTCCAGGCCGTGGTCTACGCGTACCAGACCGGCCTGGTGGGCTGAGTCCGGCTCAGGGCAGCGAGGAGGTGACGAGCCGGCCGGCCTGCACCACCGCTCGCAGGTGACGGTCCGGGTCGGCGAGCACGCCCGGGTCCTGCAGGGGGTCCCCGTCGACCACCAGCAGGTCGGCGGCCGCACCGGGAGCCAGGACGCCCAGGCGCCCTTCGGCGTTCAGCAGGCGGGCCGCCGTCTCGGTGGCGGAGAGCAGCACGTCCCGAGCCGGCATCACCTCCCCACGGATGCGGAACTCCGCGCACTGATGCGGATGCATCGCCCCCAGCAGGTCCGTGCCGAAGACGACGTCCACACCGCCGCGCCACGCCCTCTCCAAGGCACGCAGACCCGCCTCGAGGACGACGTCGACCTTCTCCTGGCTCGCCGGGGGAAGCCCTGCCGCGGCGCCTTCGGCCTTCAGCCGGTCGTAGGTCACCAGCGTGGGCACCAGGAAGGCGGAATGGGCTCGGAAGAGCTCCACGGAGTCGTCGTCGATGAGGTTGCCGTGTTCGATGCTGCGCACGCCCAGCCGCAGCCCGCGGTTCACGGCGCGCGCGGTGTAGGCGTGCCCGGCCACATAGCGGTTCGCGGCCTCGGCCTCCTCCACCACGGCCGTGATCTCGGAGTCGCTGAACTGCAGGGAGTCCACTCGGTCGGTGGGGGAGGCCACGCCTCCGGAGAGCATGATCTTCACGTGGTGGGCTCCGGTGCGGAGCTGGTGGCGGGCCGCACGGCGGACCTCCGACTCGCCGTCGCAGACCAGCCCGATGTCGCAGCAGGTGTCGTCCGAGGCGAAACGGCTGGGAGCGCGTCCGTCGCCGTGTCCCCCGGTGGGTGACAGCGCCCGGCCGCCGAACACCACCCGGGGACCTTCCCAGAGCCCTTCAGCCACGGCACGGCTGACGCCGTGGTCGGCCCCGCCGACGTCGCGGACCGTGGTGAAGCCGCGCCGCAGCATGGAGCGCATGATCTGCGACCCTCGGGCGCCCACGTAGAACGGCGACTCCTCCGCCTGGCGGAACAGGTCGGCGGTGCCGGCCAGCACGTGCACGTGGGCGTCGATGAGGCCGGGGATGACGATGCGGCCCCCGGCGGAGACCTCCCGAGCGTCGGAGGGCAGGTCCGGGGCGGAGCCGATGTCCTGGATGAGTCCCTCGGCCAGCACCAGCGTCTGGTTCTCCGTGAGGGACCCGGCCGCGACGTCGGCCACGGTGGCGTCACGGATGACCAGCGGGGTCGATCCGGGAGCGGCGGCGGGAAGATCGGTCATCGGTCAGGGCTCCTTGCGGGTGGACGGGTCGGTGGTGCCGGAGTCCGGGGCGTCGGGGCCGGAGCCGCCGGGTTCGGCGTCGGCCAGCTCATCCGGCAGGGCCTCCGCGCGCGGCGTGGTCACGAGGCTGACCACCACCAGGGCGACGACGGCGGCCGGCAGCGAGACGATGACGGCGTTGAGCTCGCTGTCGGCCAGCTGCTCCCAGCCGATGGTGACCAGCACCCCGAGACCCATGGAGGTCAGCACCGCGGGTGTGGTGGCCCGCCGCCAGAAGAAGGCCGCCATCAGTGGGGGCACCAGAGCCACGCCGTAGACGGTGTAGGAGTACATCTGCAGCTCCAGCACGGTGGGGAAGAACGTCCCCAGCACATAGGCCAGCACGGCGATCACCAAGATGGTGAGCCGGTGGGTCACGATCCGACGCCGGTCCGAGAGCTCGCCGCGGGAGAAGCGGGCGAAGCCGTCGTAGACGATGTTGCTGCCCACGGAGAGCAGGAAGCTGGATCCGGTGGTGATGATGAACGCCAGCGCGCTGGCGAGGATGAGCCCGCCCAGCACGGTCGGCATGAGCCCCGCCGAGGCGAGCCCGAGGACCGCGTCGCCCGGGTCGCCGTCGGGCAGCAGCGTGATCGCCGCGGTGGCCAGGACGATCACGGGGAAGTAGATCAGGAAGGAGGCGAAGAACATGCCCGCCATGGCGTGCCGGGCCGCGGCCGGATCCTTGGAGGCACCCAGCCGCTGATACATGTTCTGATCGGCGATGATGAGCAGGAAGGTCGGCAGGAAGTAGCCCAGCAGCGCCAGGGCACTCAGCCCGCCGGAGAACGTGGTGGCGTCCTCGGGCAGGTTCTCCCACCAGCCGGTGAAGCCGTCGGTGTGCCCCAGCACCAGGGGCACGGCGATGAGCAGCCCGGTGACGATGATCGCCGCGGAGAAGAAGTCGGACCAGGCCACGGACTTCAGCCCGCCGCCGAGCGCCAGGAAGGTGATGATCAAGGTGGCGATGATCGCGCCCTGGCCGGGCGTCAGCCCGGTCACCAGAGCGATGATGCTGCCGCCGCCGGTGAACTGATAGGCCACGATCCCGATGTAGGCGAGGATGGTGATCGCCGCGGCGAGCATCCGCACCGAGATCCCGAAGCGCATCTCCAGGATCTGCGGCACCGTGTAGGACCCGGCGACCCTGATCCGGCGGGCCAGCACGTAGAGCACCAGGATGCCCAGCGGGGTGCCCGCGAAGAAGATCAGGGAGGCCAGCGGGCCGTAGCTGTAGACGAAGCTGGCGCCGCCGATGATGGTTCCGGAGCCGACCCAGGTGGCCACCAGCGTCCCCACCATGACCACCGTCGGCAGCTGGCGTCCCGCGAAGATGAAGTCATCCCCGGTGGAGATCTTCTTGGATCGGCTGAACCAGATGCCGGTGGCGATGAGGCCCAGCAGGTACAGGATCAGGATGCTCACGTGGACCAGGTTCACGGCCCCTCCTCAGCAGTGGTCGTCGTCACTGCCGACTGTAGGCGAGCATTCCTGGCGAAGGGCACAGCACACGCCCCGATGGTCGGACAGGTTTCCCGACCGAACAGTAGGATGAGGTCATGCCTGAGACCTCCTCCACCCCGCAGACCACCGCCCTCACCGGCGACGCGCTCCTCGACGACCTCGCCGGCTACGTGACCGCCTCGCCGTCGTCGTATCACGCCGCCGTGACGGCGGCCCGGCGCCTGGTGCAGGCGGGATTCACCCAGCTCGGCGAGCACCAGGACTGGCCCGCCGCCCCCGGCCGGTACGTGGTGGTCCGCGACGGCGCGGTGCTGGCCTGGGTGGTCCCGGAGGGGGCGGACGCCACCACGCCGCTGCGCATCCTCGGTGCGCACACCGACTCCCCGGGGTTCAAGCTGAAGCCGAAGTCCACCGTGGTCAGCCACGGTTGGGTGCAGGCCGGCATGGAGGTCTACGGGGGGCCCCTGCTGAACTCCTGGCTGGACCGGGAGCTGCGCCTGGCGGGGCGGCTCGTCACCCGCGACGGCGCCACCCATCTGGCCGCCACGGGCCCGGTGGCGCGCATCCCGCAGCTGGCCATCCACCTGGATCGGAAGGTCAATGACGGGCTCACGCTCGGCAGGCAGGAGCACACCGCTCCGATCCTGGGCCTGGCCGGCTCGTCGGAGGCTGCCGCGGCGGCGGACGTGCTGGCCGTGGTGGCCGAGGCCGCAGGCGTCGCGGCGGATGAGGTCGACGGCTACGACGTCGTCGTCGCCGATGCCCAGGCACCGGCGCGTTTCGGCGCCGGGCGCGACGGGGCCGGGGAGTTCTTCGCCTCCGGCCGGCTGGACAACCTCTCCTCCGTCCACGCGGGGCTCGTCGCGCTGGAGCAGGTGGCGTCCTCCGCCGACGGCGGCGCGGTGATCCCGATGCTCGCGGCCTTCGACCATGAGGAGCTGGGATCCGCCTCCCGCTCCGGCGCCGCGGGTCCGTTCCTGGAGGAGGTCCTGGACCGCGTCTACGAAGGGCTGGGCGCGAGCGCGGGCCAGCGGGCCCGAGCCTTCGCCGCCTCTTGGCACCTGTCCTCGGATGCCGGCCATGCGGTGCACCCGAACTATGCGGAGCGTCACGACCCGGCCAACCGCCCGCTGCCCGATGCCGGTCCGTTGCTGAAGATCAACGCCAACCAGCGCTACACCACCGACGCCCCGGGGGCGGCCATGTGGGCGCAGGTGTGCCGGGCCGCGGACATCCCCAGCCAGGAGTTCGTCTCCCACAACGACGTCCCCTGCGGCTCGACGATCGGCCCCATCACCGCCACGCGGCTGGGGATCCGCACCGTCGACGTCGGGATCCCGCTGCTGTCCATGCACTCGGCCCGGGAGATGTGCGGGGTCGACGACGTCGCTCATCTGCGTGACGCGGCGGCGGCCTTCTTCACGGCCGAGCTGACGGTGTGAACGCGGCCGTTCCTCCTGTCGGAGGGGTCGGTTAGTGTCGGAGACGCAAAGCCGGTAGCATAGGGCAGGTTGTCTGACGCTGGTTCAGTGTGCCCGCCTGCGGGTCGACACCGGGACTCCCGGTCGTCGGAACTGGGCCGCGCAGATACGCACGATGCAATGAACCTCCTGTTACGGAAAGCCCGTGACCGCAAGACCGAAGGAGGTGGGTTCACACATGCGTCACTACGAACTGATGGTGCTCGTCGACCCCGAGGTTGATGAGCGCACTGTGGAGCCGACTCTCGGCAAGTACATGGAGATCGTCAAGAAGGACGGCGGCTCCGTGGAGGAGATCGACGTCTGGGGACGTCGTCGCCTGGCCTACGAGATCAAGAAGAAGAACGAGGCGATCTACGCCGTCGTGAACTTCCACTCCACGCCCGACTCGGCTGCCGAGCTCGACCGACTGCTGCGCCTGAACGAGACGATCATGCGCACCAAGATCATCCGCCCCGAGGACCAGCGCATCGCCTGATCCTCCGGTGGACGGGCCGTCAGGCCCGAACCCTGTCAGGCATGAACCCAGGAGGAGCTGTACATGGCCGGCGAGACCATCATCACTGTTGTCGGGAACCTGACCGCTGACCCGGAGCTGCGCTTCACCCCCTCGGGTGCGGCCGTGTCGAACTTCGTGATCGCGTCCACGCCCCGGTTCTTCGACCGTCAGGCGAACGAGTGGAAGGACGGAGAGACTCTCTTCGTCCGCTGCTCGCTGTGGCGTGAGGCGGCCGAGAATGCGGCCGAGTCGCTGACCAAAGGCACCCGGGTGATCGCCCAGGGTCGCCTGAAGGCACGCTCCTTCGAGACCAAGGAGGGCGAGCGTCGCACCTCCTGGGAGCTCGACGTCGACGAGATCGGTCCGTCGCTGCGCTTCGCCACGGCGAGCGTGCAGCGTCAGGGCCGCGGTGGCGGCGGCGGAGGATTCAATGGCGGCGGCGGTGGCGGCTTCGGCGGCGGTGCTGCGGCAGGTGCCGGCTTCGGCGGAGGGGGAGACTCCTTCGGCGGTGGCGGCGGCGGCCAGCAGAGCTCCGGCGGCTGGGGCGGCGACTCCGGCGGCGGCTCCTCCGACCCGTGGGGCGGACAGCCCTCCGGCGGCGGCTGGGACACTCCTGACACCAACGAGCCTCCCTTCTGAGGAAGGCCCACCACATAATCCTGTTCACCATCCCGCAGGAAGCACCTGCGGGCTCCGATCTAGAGAAGGAGCACCACGATGGCAAAGGCTGAACTCAAGAAGCCCAAGCCCAAGGCGAACCCGCTGAAGGCTGCTGACATCAAGGTCATCGACTACAAGGACACCGCCCTGCTGCGGAAGTTCATCTCCGACCGAGGCAAGATCCGTGCTCGCCGCGTGACCGGCGTGTCCGTCCAGGAGCAGCGCAAGATCGCCCAGGCGATCAAGAATGCTCGTGAGATGGCTCTGCTGCCGTACTCCGGCGCGGGTCGCGGCTGATCCAGGCTGTCTGGGAAGGAAAGGAACACACCAATGGCAAAGCTCATCCTGACGCAGGAAGTGTCCGGTCTGGGTGCCGCGGGCGACATCGTCGAGGTCAAGGACGGCTACGCGCGCAACTACCTGCTGCCGCGTGGCTACGCGCTGACGTGGACCAAGGGCGGCGAGAAGGACGTGGAGCGTATCCGCGCCGCTCGCAAGGCTCGCGAGATCGCCACCGTCGAGGAGGCGCAGGCGATCGCTGAGAAGCTGCAGTCGCAGCCGGTGAAGATCGGCGTGAAGACCGGGGAGTCCGGTCGCCTGTTCGGCACCGTGGGTGCCGCGCAGATCGCCGAGGCCGTCGAGGCCGCCGGTCTGGGCTCCATCGACAAGCGCACCGTCGAGATCCCCGAGCGGATCAAGGCCGTGGGCAGCTACTCCGCCACGGTGAAGCTGCACGCTGACGTCACCGCCGCGCTCGACCTGCAGGTCGTCGCCGCCAAGTGACCCGCGCAGTCCGCATCGTGCCTCGCTGAGGCTCGAGCCACGGACACCGCATCACCACAGGGCCCCGGGAGAACATCCTCCCGGGGCCCTGTCGTGTGTCCGGGCCCTGTCGTGTGTCTGGGGTGGGGTCACGCGAGCCTGGGGGCGCGCCGATCACAGGGTGTTCGGATCGAGGGGTCATTCTCCGGCACATCTCGCAGCGCTTGCGCGCGGCGGGGTCTATCGGTGGTTGCACCGGCCTGTTCATCAGGAGCCGCAGTGGAGCCCACTGAACCTAGTCCTCGAGTC